>CAIWVR010000196.1 GCA_903916165.1 uncultured Hyphomicrobiales bacterium
AGCACCGCGACCCAACGCGTGATAAACAGCAGGAAGGTCACGGCAATGAGATTGCCGACCACCAGCGCCCAGATCAGCGTCCAGACAAGATCGAGATGCTGCGTGATCATGGCCGGGCCGGGCTGGATGCCGAGAATGAGGAAGGCACCCATCATCACCGCCATGCCCGATGAACCGGGAATGCCGAAGAACAGCGTCGGCAGAAGCGAACCGCCCTCCTTCGCATTGGAGGCAGTTTCGGGCGCGATCACGCCCTCGACGGCACCGTGACCAAAACGCTCCGGTGTTTTCGACGATTGCACGGCATGGCCATAGCAAAGCCACGCCGCCGCCGAACCGCCAAGCCCCGGAACCATGCCAATGAGCGCGCCAATGATGGACGTGCGCAACGCGAGGAACCAATGACGCGGCACTTCGCGCACGCCCTCAAAAATCTGGCGGTAGGAAAATTTCACATTGTCCATCGAAATGGCGGCGATCGATCCGCCCTTGACCGCCAGCGTGATCATTTCGGGCACGGCAAACAGCGCCAGCACACAGGTCACGAGGCTGATGCCATCCCACAGGAACAGGTTGTCGCCGGCGAAACGCGCGGTACCGGTCTGCGGGTCCATGCCGACGGTGGCCAGCATCATGCCAAACAGGCCGACGATCATGCCCTTGAAGATGTTCTCGCCACCCGCGAGGAAGGCGATGAAGGTGATGCCGAGAATGGCGAGGAGGAAGAATTCCGCCGGCGAGAAGGCCAGCACGATCGGCTCGAGAACCGGGATCATGACCGCGAACACGATGGCGCCGATGATGCCGCCAACGCCCGAGGCAGTGATACTGGCACCCAGCGCCCGGCCCGCCTCGCCCTTCTTGGCCATCGGATAGCCGTCGATCGTGGTGGCGGCATCGTCGCCGTCGCCGGGCACGCCGAACATGATCGAGGAAATCTGGCCGGAGGTGCCGTTGACGGCATGCATGGTCAGGAGGAAGACCGCGCCCTGCGTCATGTCCATGCCGAACACGAAGGGGATCGCCAGCGCGATTGACAGGCGCCCGCCGATACCCGGTGTCGCACCCACGATGAGGCCGCTCAGCACCGCAATCAGCATCAGGCCCATGGTCTGCGGGTTCGACAGCAGGTCGCCAAGCGACTTGAACATTACGTCAATCATGCGCTTCCTCCCGGACGCAGGTCTGGCCCGCATTTTCCGTTCTTCTCGCTAGACTAAAGTCACGACATGGGTCAGGTAAATTGAAAGGTTTGAAATCAAGCTACAAAAAAATTTAATCTGCCGTCAACACAGGAGGCGATCATGGCCTTGCGCATTGAAGATCTGGATTTTGCCAAGCTGCGCGCCTTCCAACTGGTTGCCACGCATGGCACGCTCGGCGCGGCGGCGACACAGCTCGGTCTGACGGTTCCCGCAATCTCGGCCAAGCTCAAACGCCTCGACGAGGTCTTGGGCGTGCCGCTGTTCAAGCGCCTGCCCAACGGGCTCACGCTGACCCCCGCCGGCGAGCGCTTTCTGCGCGATCTCACCCCCTTGCTCCATGATGCCGAACAGGCGCTCGCGCGTGTGCAGGCACCCGACACCGCCCGCTCGGGTGAAACCGGACGCATCACAGTGGCGATTGGCGGCGATTATGCGGGATATTTCGTGCCGCGCATGCACGGTTTCCTGGTGGAGTTTCCACGCGTCGAACTGTCGATGCGCGTGGCGCGGCGGTCCGATTCACTGGCCTCACTGCAGGCTGGCAATGCCGATTTTTGCATGGGCGTCTTTCCGCGCCTGCCGCAAGGCATTGCTGCCAAGGTCGTCACGCGCACGACCCTGTCGCTGATCGGGCGTAGCGAGGCGGAGGCGGAAGCAGAGCCCCTCGAGGGCCGGCGCCTGATCATCGCCCCGCGCGGCACAGCCCTGCGCGAAGTGCTGCGCCAGTCACCGCATATGGAGGGCCGCCCCAACATTCTCGAATGTCCAACCTGCGCAACAGCGCTGGATCTTGTGCGCCTCGGCGCCGGCCCGGCCATCGTCCACACGATGTGTGCGACGCATGGAGAAGATCTTTATGCGCGCGATCTTGGCGACCGCCACGGCCTCATGCAAGTGGTCGTCGCCTACCGCCGCGGGGCCTTGCGGACGCGCGCGGCGGAGGCTTTTTACGAACATGTCACCCGCTAGGACCGCGTGTCGAGCAACAGCCGCGTTTTCTCGCGGACCTCGGGCGGCGTCGCGTAGAAGCGCTCGACGAGCCCCTCGATTTCGGATGGCGGCATGAAGCTGATGTCGCTTTGCGTCTTTTCGGCTTCAGCCAGAAACTGCGGATCCGCCAGCACATGCTTGAACGCCTTGCGCAGCGCCGCGAGCCGGTCGGCTGGAACACCCGGCGTCGTGATGAACGGGCGACCGAAGATCCACGGACCAAAGACCAGCTCCATCATCTGTTTATGTTCGGGCGTGTTGGCGAGATCGAACGCATTCTTCACGCCCGGCAAGTCGGGATGATTGCGCAGGGAGGTCTGCAGCAGGACATGGATTTCGCCGCGCTGGATCTGCGGCCAAAGGCGTGCCTTCAGTGTCGTGACATTCAGCCCGCACATGCCGTCTGCCTCTCCCGCCTCCGCCGCATTCATGGCATTGGCGAGGCCGGGATAACCGGTAACGATATTCCACTTCCAGCCCAACATGCTCTTCAACATGATCGCATCCAGCGTCGAGCCGGACGACGGGCCGATGCCCGCCACCATCAATTCGCGCCTGGCCCCCGAGAGTTTCTCAACGTCGGTGATGCCCGACGCTTTCCAGAAGGCACAGGTCGAGATTTCGGAATTGGCGGAGCCGAGCCAGACGAATTTGCGCGAATCCCATTTCGCCACTTCGGGCGTGAGGAACGGCGCCGTGGTCATAACCGGATTGATGATACCGAGCTGCGTGCCATCGCGTGCCGCGACATTGACGAGGTAATTGACCTGCTGGATGCCGCCGGCGCCGGGCATGTTCTTGACGATGATCGTCGGATTTCCGGGCAAAAACGCGCTCATGTGGCGGGCGACGAGACGGCCATAGAGATCAAAGCCACCGCCCGCTGACGAGCCAACATAGATCGAGACTTCCTTGCCGTGATAAAAATCGACGACCGGATCGGCCATCGCCGAGACACTGACGCATGCGACGAAAGTTGCCAAGGAAACTGCGCCTATGCGGGTCTTTCTGAATGCGCTTTGGGCAAAAAAAGCCATGGAAGCCTCCGGAGGGTTGCACTCCCGAAGGTTTGAGCAAGCGATGTGCCAGCCTGCTGGCTTCATGGCCGCCAATCCAGTTCCCGAACGGCCAAGCCTGCGCGTGTTGACACGACTTGGCCTTTCCCGGAGCATACAGTCCGCGTATCCGGCACCAGACAAGAAGCCAGATCGCCCAAGGAAACGCCGCCACCCAACCTGTCCGGCGGCCACGACGGGAGAAAAAGATGCATTTCGCTTCGAGGCTTGCAGCCGCCGCTGGTGCGCTCACCATGGCCTCGGCATTGGCGCCTGCGCCTGCCGCCGCTCAGTCTGCCGACTTCTACGCCGGCAAGAACCTGACCATGATCATCGGCTTTGGGCCAGGCGGTGGCTACGACCTGTGGGGCCGCACGGTCGTGCGCCATATTGTCAACCATCTGCCAGGCCGACCGAACCCCGTGCCGCAGAACATGCCCGGTGCCGGCAGCTATAATGCAGCTGCGCATCTCTACACGATCGCGCCCAAGGACGGCACGATGATCGGCATCATCGCGCGCGACGCTGCGCTGGGGCCACTCACGGGGGCTGAAGGCGCGCGATTCGATCCGCTGAAAATCAACTGGCTCGGCACGCCCGCGGTCGAAACCAACGTCTGCATCGCGCGGACCGGTGCCGCCGTGCAGAACGTGGATGACCTCTACACGAAGACCCTGATCGTGGGCGACACGGGTGCGGGCACCGGCACGCGCTCTTATCCCAAGGCGCTTTCAGTCCTGCTCGGCATGCAGTTCAAGATCATCTCGGGCTTCCCGTCTTCGTCTGACGTCTTTCTTGCGATGGAGCGTGGCGAGGTCGACGGCATTTGCGAATCCCTCGACAGCGTGTCCGGCAAGCGTCCCGACTGGCTGCCGCAGGGCAAGGTCAAGATCATCTTCCAGGGCGGTGCCGAGCCGAATCCGGATCTGAAAGGTGTGCCTTTCGTGCTCGATCTCACCAAAAACGCTCAACAAAGGGCGGAAGTGTCCTTCCTCTATGCCGGCCAGGGCATCGGCCGTCCCTTCGTCGCCCCGCCCGGCCTCGCGCCGGAACGTCTCGCGCTGCTGCGCAAGGCCTTCATGGAAACCATGAAAGATCCCGTCTTCATCGAAGAGACCAAGAAGCAGAAGCTCGAAATCGAAGCCGAGGACGGCGAGCATCTCGAGAAGCTCGTTCGCCAGATCTACGCCACGCCCAAAGAGATCGTGCAGAAGGTGGGCGACCTGATCAAGTAATCGCGACACGTCCCGGGAACTGCCCTGGCTAGCGCTTGGGCAGTTCCCGGGAACAAACGCGGCGTGAAGTCGAATATCCGCGTCCGGCGCTGGTTCCCGTCAGGCCGCTTTTGTCGCGGCAACCGTCGGCATCAATGCCGCAAGTTCGCTGAGCGAGACCACGGAGGCATATTTCGCTTCCATGTCGAACAGGTTGGCGGCATGGGCGAAGGGCGAGCGGTCGAAACAGCATTCATCGACCACGAACGTCTGAAAGCCATGTGAAAAACCATCGACCACAGAGGCCCGCACGCAGCCCGATGTCGAGACGCCACAGAACACCAGCGTGTCGACATGCTGCTGGACCAGATAGGACGTCAGCGGCGTCTGGAAGAAAGCGCTGGCGCGCGTCTTTCCCAAAACCCATTCGCCGGCGCGCGGCGTGATCGCCTCGGGGAAATCATTGGCACCTTGCGGCGGAGCCTTGGTCCGCTTCGACTTCGTCGCCTTGCCGGCATAGGGGGTGTTGGCCGGGGCAGAATTCGTGAAGACGATCGGCAGGCCGCGCTCGCGGAACATGGCGATCAACTTGACGATCTTCGGCATGGCCTCCCAGGACACCGGCCCGCAGGCGGAGCCGAAACTCGCGATCGACTCCTGCAGCGTCTGCCCCTCATAGCCGGTGAAGGCGAAGGTCACGTCGACGACGATGAGCGCGGGCGACTGGCCCAGCGTCATGTCGGTCAGAAAGCCCGCGCTCCTGTAGGTGACGAGC
>CAIWVR010000197.1 GCA_903916165.1 uncultured Hyphomicrobiales bacterium
CGGGGCTGGCCGATAAGAGGTGATGAATTACCGCCACGCCTATCACGCCGGAAATTTTGCGGACGTCTTCAAGCACGTCCTGCTCGTGCGCATGCTCGACTATCTGAAGCGCAAGGAAGGCGGTTTTCGCTACATCGACACCCATGCCGGCCCCGGGCGTTACGACCTGTCCGGCAGCGAGGCGATGCGGACCGGCGAATGGCGCGACGGCATCGACAGGCTGGCGCGCGCAGACCTGCCGGGTGACGTGAAAGGGCTGCTAAAGCCTTATTTCGACGCGCTGGGCACGCCGCCGCGCGAGGGCGGACCCTATCAATATGCGGGCTCCCCATGCCTTGCGCAGAAAGTGCTTCGCAGGCAGGACCGCCTGACGCTGTGCGAATTGCACCCCGACGACAGCCGCGCGCTTGAGCGCAACATTGGACGCGACAACCGCGTGCGCCTGCTGAACGAGGATGGCTATCGCGCGCTGAAGGGTCTGACGCCGCCGACCGAGCGGCGCGGCCTGGTCCTGATCGATCCGCCTTTCGAATCGCGCGACGAATTCGAGACCATGGAGACCGCCCTGTTCGCCGCCTGGCGGAAATGGCCGTCGGGCATGTTCGCGCTGTGGTATCCGGTGAAGGAGATCCGGCCCGTCGCGCATTTCATCACGCGCCTGAAAGAGCGCGGGATCCCGCGCATGCTGCGGATAGAACTGACGGTCGAACTGATCCGCAGCGATGGCCCTTTGGCGGCGACCGGGCTGATCCTCGTCAACCCGCCCTATGTGCTCGAGGCCGAGGCGCGCGCTTTGCTGCCGGTCTTCGCAAAACTCATGGGGCGCGGCCCGGGTGCCGGTTTCGCCATCGAGCAGATCACCGGTGAGCCAATTCCGTAGACGTCGGAAATATGGGGCCAGACACTTGCGGTCACGTCATCTCATGCGCGTCGACCAAAATTTTTGGCCCCTCTTCCGCTGTCGCCGCTCGGCGGTTGCAGGGGTCAGGACGCCCGCGGAGAGGGACGTCGCCTCCCGAGCCGCAGGACAGGGCGACTTGCCCGGCGCGCGTGCATGCGGCACAAATCTCCTCGACAATCGTCGGGAGGACTTTCATGAAACTTCGGTACTCGCCTGCATCGCCCTTCGCGCGCAAATGCGCCATTGCCAGCCATGTGCTCGGCCTCGCCGGCCGCATCGAACTGGTCGATGGCGAGGGGGACCCCGGCGACGCGATCCGTTCGCGCAATCCGCTCAACAAGATCCCGCTGCTGGTGGCTGACGATGGCGACGCCATTTTCGACAGCGTTGTGATCTGCGAATATCTCGACCATGTCGCGGGCGGCGGTCGCATCATTCCAAGCGAGCCCAAGGCCCGCTTTCGCGCCCTGACGCTGCAGGCGCTGGCCGATGGCGCGATGGATGCGTCCATTCTCGTCATGTACGAGGGGCGTTTCCGCGAGCCTGACCAACATTCACCGCGCTGGGTCGCGATGCAGCAGAAGAAAGTCGACACCTCGCTTGATTCACTCGAGGCGATGACGCCGGACGACACGATCCACATCGGCTCCATTGCGACGTCGGCGCTGCTCGGCTATCTCGACTTCCGCTTCAAGGGTGCCTGGCGCGAGAGCCGTCCGAAGCTTGCAGCCTGGTTTGATGGCTTTTCGGCAAAGCTGCCAGGCTATGCGGCGACGCAGCCTGTGGGCTGAAAAGCAAAAAGCCCGGCGGTGTCCCGCCGGGCTTTTCGTTTGAGTGTCAGCGTCTGACCTAGAACTTGTAGTTCACGCCGGTGCGGACCTGGTTCACCTTGACGCCGGCCGAGTTGACTGCCGTGAGGCCGTAGTTCTTCGGCTGCAGGTCGGTGTAGAGATATTCAGCCTTGGCCGAGATGTTGTCGGTGAAGGCATATTCGAGGCCGCCACCGATGGCGTAGCCGTTCAGCCACTTGGAGCCTGCGGTTCCGTTCGTCACCTTGGTCTGCCCACCGGCATAGCCGCCCGTGGCATAGACGAGAGCGCGGTCGGCGGCAAAGCCGGCGCGGGCGCGCAGCGTGCCGATTGAGTTGACCTTGGCGGAATTGGAACCGGTCGAGCCCTGGACATTGGCGGCGGCGAGATCGCCTTCAGCGCCGATGACGAAGTTCTGGATCTGCTGGTTGTAGCCAACAGTGCCGCCGAGCGAGCCGCCGCGCACCGAACCGATCACACCCTTGGCGGAATTCGACGTGGTGCCGAAATCATAGCCTGCGTTCAGGCCGGCATAGACGCCCGTCCAGGAAAAGCTCTTGGCGGCAAAATAGGGGGCTGGCGACATGGAGCGGCGCGGCAGGTCGGCGGCGCAGGCGGCACCGGCAACGAGCGTGGCGAGGGCACCGGCGAAAATGGACTTGAACATCATACTCTCCTTCACTCGACCAGCCATACGCGGGGCCGACTTGATGGGCATGGTTTAGAATTCAACCGGTTACTAAAATCTAACCGTCAGGATTCTGAATTCGTTCATGATTTGGGCAAGAGTTGGGCAGGTCGCCTGTACGCAAGTAGATCGGGCCGACCTCCTAGTTTTCTCGTTAACCCTGCGACTTCGGGGTCAATATCACCCTGTGACGTTTTTATTTGTGAGAATTGGTGGTTCATTAGTTTGGATAATGATCCATTAAACCCGAACACTTTGTTTAAGCTCAACCAGATCTACCGCAGCGGGGGATGGTCTGGCGTGGTGTCCGCTTGTCAGGAGAGCCTCTGCGCGGCAGATAGACAGGGCGTGGAGCGCGTGAGGGGATGACGCAATGACAAGGGCAGCAGGCGAGCAAAATGTTCTTGTGACGGGCGCGGCGCGCCGGATCGGCGGGGCGATTGCGCAGCGTCTTGCGGCGGATGGATATGGGGTTGCCTTGCATACGAGCGCGCGCTCGGCACCCGAAGCCCGGGCCTTGGCAGAGGCGATCATGGCCGCCGGCGGGCGCGCCTGCGTGCTGGTCGCAGACCTTGGCGTGTCGCAGGAGGTCGCGGGTCTTGTCGGGGCAGCCGGTGCCGCGCTCGGGCCGCTGCAGGCGCTGGTCAACAGCGCCTCGCTCTACGAACCGGATTCGCCGCGCGCCTTCGATCCGTCTTTCTTCGACCGGCTGATGGCGGTGAACCTGCGGGCACCCCTGCAGCTTGCGTCCGATTTCGCCGCGCAACTGACTGACGGGGCGACCGGTGCCATCGTCAACATCACCGACCAGAAGGTCTGGCGGCTGAACCCGCGCTATTTCAGCTATACGATCGGCAAGTCGGCCTTGTGGGTGGCGACGCAGACAATGGCGCAGGCCTATGCGCCGCGCATTCGGGTCAATGCCGTGGGGCCCGGTCCGGTGCTGCCCAATCAGGTCGAGGGCATGGCAGGGTTCCAGCAAGAGGCGGCCGCCATTCCGCTCGGTGCCAGCATCGCGCCCGAGGAAATCGCCGAGGCCGTGTCCTATCTGTTGCAGGCGCGCAGCGTGACCGGACAGATGATTGCGGTCGATGGCGGCCAGCATCTGGCCTGGAAAACGCCGGATGTGCCGGACTGATCAATCTGCTGTGGGCAGACGTCGCATGGTGAATTCGATGCGCCCGTCGGAGAGTTCCCGCCAGGACTCGATCTCGGTCATATAGGCCTGCTTCGGAAAGGCGTTCAGCAATTCGCGCGCCTTCTCGCGGGCGTCTGCGCGCGGCAGGGTAAAGGTTTCGCGTCGAAAGGCGCTCGAGGTCTCGCGACGGTCCTGCTGCTGCTCGCGCGCACGCCCTGCCAGCGAGCGGGCCAGATCCCCGGGAATCTTTCGGTCAAAAGCCATACGCCACTCCGCAGTCTTCGCATGTCTATAGCGCGGCGCGAGACGCTTGTTGAGTCCGCAACAGCGCGCTCACATCTCCGGCGTGAGCGCGCTGTCGACGATGGTCATGACCTGACCGGCGTCTTCCGGAAATCCGGCCGCGATCCAGGCGGCCTGGATGCGTCGCAAGCTGTCCCCGAGCGCCTTGCCTGCGGGAACGCCGCGCGCGCGCAGGGCGGCTCCACTGACCGGAAATTTGGGGATCTGCATGTCCGCGGCCTGTATGCGCGACGCCATCCAGTGCGGATCATCCGGGGCGACCGCTGCGCTGGCATGGGCGAGATCAAGGGCGTCGCAGACAGAAAGGCGCCCGCGCCGGTACAATGCGCGGCGCAGGTCCGCTGCGTCGGGCGGCGTGTCGCGCCGGTGCAGCCATGCTGCTGCATCTGCCACGCCCGCCAGCCGCGCATGTTCGGCATTGGACAGGCGCAGGGTCTCGCGCAGGCGCTCCGCATCGGCGCGCGTCAGCACGGCAAGAGCGGCCAGACGCAGGATGGCGTCGGGTTTCGATCCGCGCGCCTGTTCGATGCCGATGAGGCGGACAAGCCGCTCGGGCATCACCACGCCGCGCAGAAGATGCGTGACGAGTCCGCCCCCGTTCATCAGCGCGATCGCATCCGCCGCGCCGCGTGCGTCCAGCAGTTTGAGGAGTTCGGCGCGCACGCGCTCACGCGACAGGCCGTCGAGCCCGGCGCGATATTTCACAATGGCCGCAAACGCTGCCGGATCCGCTGCGCCCTCGCCAAAGGCCGCGTGAAAACGGAAGAAGCGCAGGATGCGCAGGTAATCTTCGACGATGCGTGTCGCCGGGTCGCCAATGAAGCGGACATGCCGGGCGTCGATGTCCTGCCGTCCGTCTGTGTAATCGAACATGGCGCCATCGGCGCGCACGGACAGAGCATTGCAGGTGAAGTCGCGGCGCAGGGCATCGTCGCGAAAGTTGCGACCGAAAGCCACTTTCGCGCGGCGCCCGTCGGTTTCAACATCCTGGCGCAGAGTGGTGACTTCGAAAGGGACATGATCGACGATGATCGTCACCGTGCCATGTTCGAGGCCGGTCGGAACGCTTTTCAGGCCGGCAGCTTTCGCGCGTGCGATGGTCGTGTCGGGACTGGCCGTGGTCGTCAGGTCGATCTCGGTGACGGGGATATTCATCAGGTGATTTCGGATCGCGCCGCCCACCACGCGCACCTCTTCGCCCTCGCCATCGAGCGCCCCAAGGAGCCTGCGCAGGCGTGGGTTGTCGAGAAAGCTGGGCGAAACAATGCGTCCGGCGTCGTTCACCCGTAGAGCCTCTCATGCAGATTGCGCAGGATGCCGGCGGTGACGCCCCAGATGTTTTTTTCACCATAGGGCATGGCATAGAAGTGACGCGTCACGCCTTCGCGTGTGCGTGATTCCTGCAGATGGTTGGCGGGCTCCATCAGGAAATGCAGCGGCACTTCGAACGCCTCGTCGACCTCTTCCGGATTGATGACCAGCCCGAAAGGCGGCACCACCAGCGCGACAAGTGGCAGGATGCGGAAGCCCGAATGGGTGAGATAGACATCCAGAAACCCGAGCGGCCTCACCAGGCTGCGATCGAGCCCGATCTCCTCCTCCGCCTCGCGCAATGCCGCATCGACCGGACCGTCGTCTTCAGGATCGATGCGCCCGCCGGGGAAGGCGACCTGTCCGGCGTGGCGGCGCATGGCTGTCGAACGCCGCGTAAGCAGAACCTGCGCGCCCTCGGCGCGCGGCACGATCGCCACCAGAACGGCGGCGGGCATGGCGGTGGCCGCGAGGCCTTCCTTGTAAAGGCCAGGATTGAGCACGTGATCACCGCGGTGCGGGCGCCATGCGGGATCGGCGGACTCCTGAGGCAGGTCCAGCGTCAGGCGCGAGAGGGCGCGGGCGCGAAAGTCCTCGGCGGAAAAGAGGGTGTGGTCGGGTGTGAAAGCGGTCGTCATGCATTGCACTCCGTTGCGCCCGCTGGCGCCCCGCCCTTATCCATCACAAAGAATTGTCCCTGAGATGACACGCCCGTTTGCCGCCGTCCATCGACAACACGCGCCTGCGCCAGTTCCGCAAGGTCATAGACGAGCGCGCGGGTGAGCAGCGCCCACAGATCGCCGCGCACCAGCACATAAGGTTTGACGCCGTCGGCCGGCCCGGTTTCGAAGCGCAGCGGATGGTCCGCGCCCGCGTGGACCTCATCGCCGACATTGGTGGTGAAGACGAGCGTTTCCCCGTCTGTCCGCAGCGAAACGGCGAGAAACGGCGCATCCTCGACCTCCACAGCGACTTTTTCGACCGGCGTGACGAGCACATGGCCGTCGGGGTCGTGGCGCAGGATCGTGGAAAACAGCTGCACCAGCGCCGGGCGCGTGATGGGCGAGCCCTGGCAGGACCATGTCCCGTCGCGGGCGATCTTCAGGCCGATATCGCCGCAATGGGGCGGGTTCCACAGGTGCACGGGGGGCAGGCCGTCGCGCCCGCCCGCCGCCCTGGCCAGGGCTTCGAGCCGTGCCGGTTCCGCTGTCGTATTGACGTCATCTGCCATAATCTCGACCATCGGACGTGAGGAACTGAAGGCAGGCGGATCGACAATGCCGCGCCGCGTCCTAAAATAGCGGCGATACGCCAAAACGGAAGAGCGGGGATTTCGGATGCAGGACAATACGGCGACCTCCCTCGATTCCGCCGTCGCCCGCAGCGCCGAACAGGCGCTGGAGCGCGTGGCAGCGGCGCGCACGGCCATCGGGGCTGTTATTTTCGGTCAGGAAAAAGTGGTCGAGGAAGCCCTGGTGACGCTGATTGCGGGCGGTCACGGGCTGCTGGTCGGTGTGCCGGGCCTCGCCAAGACCAAGCTCGTCGAGACGCTGGGCACGGTGCTTGGGCTCGATGCGCGACGCGTCCAGTTCACGCCCGATCTCATGCCCTCCGATATTCTGGGCTCTGAAATTCTGGAAGAGGGCGCGGACCGCGCGCGCTCCTTCCGCTTCGTGAAAGGTCCGATCTTCGCGCAATTGCTGATGGCCGACGAGATCAACCGCGCCAGCCCGCGCACGCAATCGGCGCTGCTGCAGGCGATGCAGGAATATCACGTCACGGTGGCGGGCGAGCGCCACGACCTGCCGCGCCCGTTCCATGTGCTCGCCACGCAAAACCCGCTGGAGCAGGAAGGCACCTATCCGCTGCCCGAAGCGCAACTCGACCGCTTTCTCATGCAGATTGATGTCACCTATCCTGACCGCGAGGCGGAGCGGCGCATCCTCATCGAGACGACCGGCGAAAACGACGTGCGCCTTCACGCGGCGATGACGGCGGAAGATCTCATGACCACGCAGCGCCTCGTGCGCCGCCTGCCGGTCGGCGAGCGCGTCGTTGATGCCATTCTCGATCTCGTGCGGTCGGCGCGTCCGGGCGAAACGGCCAATGACCTCACCCGCCACATCGCCTGGGGGCCGGGGCCGCGCGCCGCACAGGCGCTCATGCTGGCCTCGCGCGCCCGTGCGCTGGTCGACGGGCGTCTGGCACCCTCCATCGACGACATTATCGCGCTGTCGGAGCCGGTGCTGAAACATCGCATGGCGCTGACCTTTGCGGCGCGTGCCGAAGGCGAGACGATGTCCTCCGTCATCGCGCGCCTCGCCGCGCGGCTTGGATGATGTGATGGTGGATGTCCGCCTGCTGGACAAGACTGACGCGACGGCGCAGGCGCTGCATCCGCTCGAGTCGCTGTCGCTCGCGCGCCGCCTGCCGGGGCTGATCGTGTCGGCCAAGGAGGTCGCGGCGACCGTGATGCACGGCGTGCATGGACGCCGGCGCGCTGGTGCGGGCGAGACCTTCTGGCAGTTCAGGCCTTTCGTCTATGGCGAATCCACCAATCGCATCGACTGGCGCCGCTCCGCCCGCGACGACCGCATCTATGTGCGCGAGCGCGAATGGGAAGCCGCCCACAGCGTGTGGATCTGGTGCGACCGCTCGGCGTCCATGGGCTATGTGTCGAGCCTTGCGCTGCAGCCCAAGATCGATCGCGGGCTGGTGCTGGGGCTCGCCTTGTCAGACCTGCTGGTGCGGGGCGGCGAGCGCGTCGGCGTGCTCGGGCTGACGCGCGCCTTTGCAACGCGCGACATTGTCGAGCGCCTGTCGGAGCGCATGATCGAGGAGGCCATGTGCCCGGGCCATGTCGCCGCCGAACTGCCGCCCGACGATCCGCTCGCGCCACGCACGCAAGCCGTTCTGCTTGGTGATTTCCTGTCCGATCCCGATGACATTGCACGCGCCGTGCACGGCATGGCGTCGCGCGGCGCGCGCGGCCATCTGGTGATGATCGCCGATCCGGTCGAGGAGACATTTCCCTTCACCGGCCACACCGAATTTCGTGATGTCGATTCCAGCGCGCGCTTGCGTGTCGGCGAGGCGCAATCGTTTCGCGACGATTACATGATGCGCCTCGCACAGCATCGCGACCGCATCCGCCAGATTGCGATGTCTCGCGGCTGGTCCTTCACCGTGCATCGCACCGACAGGCCTGCATCCGAGGCGCTGCTTGCGCTGCGCATGCAGCTAGAAGCCGGGTTGGGGGGCTAGACATGCTGGGCCTGCCGCTCGCCTTCTCTGCCCCGCTGATCCTCACCGCACTGGTGGCATTGCCCGCGCTTTATTATCTGCTGCGGTTGACGCCGCCACGGCCGCGCGAAGTCTCGTTTCCGCCGCTGCGGCTCATCCTCGATCTGCAGGCGCGCGAGGAAACGCCGGCGCGCACGCCGTGGTGGCTGATGCTGCTGCGCCTCGTGTTGGCGGCGCTGATCATTTTTGCCATGGCCGGACCGATCTGGAATCCGCTGCCCGCCAGCTTGGGCGGGCGTGGTCCGCTGCTCGTGCTGCTCGACGATGGCTGGCCTGCGGCACCAACCTGGGCGCAGCGCATCGCCGCCGCCGCCGAGCGCATGGCGGCTGCCAATCGGGACGGGCGCCCCGCCGCGCTTGTGCCGATGTCGGACGGCACGCGCGAGATCGCAGCCTTGGACACGACACGCATCAACGAGCGCCTGCGCACGCTGAAGCCAATGCCGTTTTCGCCCGACCGGCTGCAGGTTCTGCCTGCCGTGCAGGCGTTTCTCGCCAAGAATCCGCAAGCCGAGATCGTCTGGATCGCCGACGGACTCGCGCGCGGCCAAGCGGAGGCCTTCGCGAAAGGACTGGCGAAAGCAGCAGGCGACAACCGCGTGCAACTCGTCAAGGAGGACAGCCTGCCGCTCGCCATAGCGGGTACGGAAAACGCGACCGGCGGGCTCGAGGCGCAGATTGTACGCGCCGACGCGGCCAGCGCCGGTGCCGGGCTGGTGCGCGCCTTCGACAAAAAGGGCCTTGTGATGGGCGAGGCGCGGTTCGACTTCGGCACGGCGCTGGAAACGAAGGCGCAGTTCGACCTCCCGATCGAATTGCGCAACGAGATCGCGCGTATCGAGATCAGCGGTGCCCATTCGGCCGGTGCCGTCAGCCTGCTCGACGAACGCTGGAAGCGCCGTCGCGTCGGACTTGCGGCCGGATCGAGCACGGAAGTCGCCCAGCCGCTGCTGTCGCCGCTCTTTTACCTGCGTCGCGCGCTGCAGCCCTTTGCAGAGGTGCGCGAGGCGCCGGCCGGGCGGGGTGATCCGATCCTCTCGTTGCTCGAGGATCGCGTGTCCGTCATGGTGCTCGCCGACATTGGCGTCGTGAGCGGCAAGGCGCATGATGAATTGGTGCGCGTCATCAACGAGGGCGGCGTGCTGCTGCGGTTTGCCGGCACGCGGCTGGCGGGCTCCACCGACGACCTCGTGCCGGTGCGCCTGCGGCGCGGCGGGCGCGTGCTCGGCGGTGCGCTGTCGTGGGACCAGCCCAAGCAGCTGGCGTCCTTTCCGCCCGAAAGCCCCTTGGCGGGCCTTGTTCCGCCGGCAGAAGTCAGCGTGACCCGGCAGGTTCTGGCAGAGCCCGACGCCAATCTGCCCAACCGCACCTGGGCGCAACTGGCCGACGGCACGCCGCTGGTGACGGCGGAACGGCGCGGCAAGGGGCTCGTGGTTCTGGTGCATGTGACGGCAGACACCACCTGGTCGAACCTGCCGCTGTCGGGCCTGTTCGTGGACATCCTGCGCCGCGTCGTCGCGCTGTCGGGACAGTCGGTGGAGGCGGCCGGTGACGGCGGTCCCGTTGCCCGCAACGAGACCCTGGCGCCGGCGCGCACACTCAATGGATTTGGCGTGCTCGGCGCGCCGCCCCTCACCGCCAAGCCGATCCCGACGGGCTTCAGCGGACCGCCGGGTGCCGAATTCCCGCCCGGTTTCTACGGCCCTGCCGAGGCGCAGGTCGCAATCAATACAATGACGCCCGGTGAAAAGCTGGAGCCCGCCGCCTATGACACCACATTCACGAGGGAGAGCCTGATGCGCGCCGAGCCGATCGATCTTCGTGCGGCGCTGGTGGTCAGCGCGTTCCTGGCCCTGCTGGTCGATGCGCTCGCCTCGCTCTGGCTCGCCGGCGGCTTCGACCGGCTGCGCGCGCGCCATCTGCGCGGTCGTGCGGCTGCGCTCGTTCTCGCGGCGGTGCTGGGTGGCGCGCTGCTGGCGAGCGACCGCGCACAGGCGCAGGCACCCGACACAGCGCAAAGATCGGCGCTCTCGACGCGCCTTGCCTATGTCGTGACAGGCGACGCCAAGGCCGACGAGGCGAGCCGTCTTGGTCTTGCCTCGCTGTCGCGGGCGCTCGCCAACCGCACCGCTTTGACGCCCGGCGAGCCTGCCGGCGTCGATCCGGCGCGCGACGAGCTGGCGTTCTTTCCGCTGATTTACTGGCCCATCGTGGCGACACGCCCGCAGCCCGCGCCCGAGGCCGTCACGCGCATCGCCGCCTTCATGAAGCAGGGCGGCACGATCATCTTCGACACGCGTGACGCCCTGACGGCGTTTTCGGGCGGGCCTGCCTCGCCCGAAGCGCAATGGCTGCGCGTCTTGCTCGCTGGCGTCGACGTGCCTGAACTCGAGCCGATCCCGCGCAATCATGTCGTGACGAAAACCTTTTACCTGCTCGACACTTTTGTCGGTCGCACGACGGTTGGCCAGACCTGGATCGAGGCGCTGCCGCCCGACAGCGCAGATCAGACAAACCGTCCGGTGCGCGCGGGCGACAGCGTGTCGCCGATCGTCATCACCTCAAATGATTTTGCCGGTGCCTGGGCTGCGGATGCCAATGGCAATGCGCTTTACCCTTTGACGCCGGGCGGCAATCGCCAGCGTGAACTGGCGCTACGCGCAGGCGTCAATCTCGTCATGTACACGCTGACCGGCAATTACAAAGCCGATCAGGTGCATGTGCGCGATCTTCTGGAAAGGCTCGGCCATTGAGCAATTTCAGCCTCTCCTTCAC
>CAIWVR010000198.1 GCA_903916165.1 uncultured Hyphomicrobiales bacterium
AGTCCCTTTCAGGGCGAGGGCTACCGCAAGATCTGGGCACGGCTTCGGTACAAAGGCATCCGAACGGCGGCGCGGCGTAGCATGAAGGAGAATGGACTGCTCGCACCCCATCGTCCGCGGGTTCGACCCGAGCACCTTCACGCAGGGACCATAGTCACCGAGCGCGTGGATGAGGTCTGGGGGACGGGGATAGGACCCAGACCGTCACCATGGATCAAGGACGGGCCTATGTCTGCGGCCCGGCGGGCCGCCTCCAAGTTTATCTACCAAGCGGGCGCGCTTTTGGTTACGCTTGGAAAAATTCAAGATCACGTCCGTCAATCTGGGGGGAGACATTATGCGAAGGCAAAGCCTGATTGGATGGACTTTGGCCTTTCTCGTCATAGCTGGGCCGGTTTGCGCGGAGGATAGCGCGCAGATGTTCTATCGGAACAAGACCATCAGTCTTGTCATCGGCTATTCGGCTGGTGGGGGCTATGATACCTATGCACGGGTGGCAGCTCGTTTTCTTGGCGACCACATGCCGGGGAAACCTGTTGTTGTGCCACGCAACATGCCCGGCGCAAGCAGCCGGGTTGCCATTGCCTATGCCTATAATGTAGCGCCGCGTGACGGGCTGACCCTGTGCACAGGCGATCAGTCACTCGCATTGGCGCAAGCCATGGGCGAATCCCTCAATTTCGACATGTCACGCTTTCTTTATATCGGCAATCCGAGTTCGGAAAATAATACAACTGTCACCTGGCATACATCAGAAATCACCAACATTTCTGATGCAATGACGCGGGAAGTGACAATGGGCGCCACAGGTGGCAGTCCATCTTCGCAATATCCGCGTATCATGAATTCTGTTCTGGCTACGCGTTTTAAAATCATTCTTGGCTATCCCGGCGGCAATGAAATTAATCTTGCGATGGAACGCGGCGAAGTCGCCGGAAGAGGCTCCAACAATTGGGCTTCGTGGAAGGCAACGCGTGCCGATTGGCTGCGCGATAAAAAAATCAATATTCTCGTTCAGGTTGGCCTGAAAAAGGCGCATGATTTGCAAGACGTACCGTTGCTGATGGATCTGGCGCGCAACGAGGAAGATAAAATACTTCTCAAATTGCTGTCGACACCTGCCACCATCGGGCGTCCGATCTTCACCACGCCTGAAACACCCGCCGATCGAGTTGCGGCTTTACGCGCGGGGTTCGAGGCCATGATCAAGGATCCCGTATTTCTTGCGGAAGCCACGCGGCTCAATCTGGAAATTGATCCTGTATCAGGCGACGAACTTCAGGCCATTGTCAGCGATCTTCTTAAAACACCAAAATCGATCAGCCATCGTCTCGCCGAGATCCTGGCTGAAGGCGAAACACCAAAACCATAGGACGAAGCCATGACGATTATTATTACGGATGATGATGTCAGTCGCCTGCTCACCATGCGCGAATGCATCGGCGCCATGAAAACGGCTTTTATGGATTTCTCGGACAAAGTCGCAGTGAACAGGCCGCGCGTGCGCTATCTGGCCAAACATCCCGATCCTGCTCGCCGTTATTTTGCCAATGTGCATGTTGGCGCTGTTCCATCCTCAGGCATAGCATGTGTGCGCGCGGGCTCGCAGATCATGTTGCCTCCCAATGAAAAAAGCACGCGCAGGATGTATGAGAATCCGGCAGCCTTTAATTGGGGCATTGTTATTCTCTACAGCATAGAAACCGCAGAACCACTGGCTTTCATGCATGAATTCAGATTGTCGGGCCTTCGCGTGGGTGCCACCACTGGCATGGCTGTCGACAAGATGACGCGCAGTGATGCGAGCCGCCTCGGTCTTTTTGGAACTGGCAAGCAGGCCCGAAATTCACTTGAAGCGATTTTGACGGTTCGGCCGATCAAACATGTCAAAATATATGGAACCAATCGTGCACGCCTCGACAAGTTCATTGCTGATGTCCAGCGGCCGGGAGTTGAAATCCTTGCCGCCGCTTACCCAAGTGAGGTCGTCGAGGGCGCCGACATCATCTCTTGCGCGACCTCGTCAGTCCATCCGGTCTTTGATGGCTCGCTTCTGCGGCCGGGGCAATTTGTTGTCACGATCGCCAATTCGGACGTAACCAACATACGATCTGAAGTTGACGAAACCGTGTTCAAAAATGCCAGCGCAATCATGGTCAATGATTGGGAGAGCGTAACCGAGAACAACCAGACCGAACTCACCGGATTGATTGATAAAGGTCTCGTGCATCGCGATCAGGTCCATGAACTGGGCGATGTTCTTACCGGTCGCGCCACGCCGGACCTTTCTGGTATCGTCTATTACAAGAACAATTCGGGTCTCGCGATCCAGTTTGCTGCAGCAGGCGGCATTCTCTATCACAAGGCCATGGCAGAGGGCCTATGCAAATCCATTCCAACGGAATGGTTCGGGAGTGATTTGTCTGAATATTACAAACAAGGCCTGCGCCCCTCACCTTAATCGTTTTTCGAGTCTGGAGCGCAGGACCGATGAGCAGCACGCCGTCGCCAGAGCCCTTGTCGACGACGGGTGCTTCCCAAGCGTCAGCGCCGTGTTTCAGCACGGCATCGAAGCCATGGAGCATGGCATTCGCCGTGTCCTTGACATGCGAAAGGCAGCCGATGGCCTGACCGCGTTTCGCTGATGTGGGATGGTGCGCGACGATGTGCTGCCCTTTGTCCGCTAGGTGCGGATCGATCGGGCGGTCTCTTGGTTTGACGTCGATGAGGCTGTGGGAAAAGTTCGGATCCTCGCTGCCTTTTTTTGGAGGGCAGGATCATCTCCGACACATGCTTTTTCGTTTGCTTGGCGGGCGACAGGCTGATCTGACTGAGGCATTTGACTGGGACGTCGGTGCGTCCGCGCCGGATCGACATGTTGTGGCTATATGTCAACGGTTGCGACACGTCAGTGCGTGCCGTGTTCATGGGTGAATTGATGACCTCGCTGCCGAAAACTATCGCCCGGGGCTGGCGGGGTAGGGGCAGCGGCCATTGTCCCGCGCGCCCGCAGAAATTTCTCAGGCAAGCCATGTTGCCAATCGATTTTACACCCCTGGCGAGCAAAAATAGGAATTATTTCCTAAATCAGAAAAACACATCTCCAAAACAAAGCCAACGACGCACAAGCTACTGTTTTTATGACAATTCAGGCCGCAATGTCCCCTGTGCGCGATCATATCGATCACAGCGGGCCCGGACACAGTCCAGCCCCCGCACAAACCTGGCCGCCGCGCGACAGGTCATCGAAAGATGGCCGTTTCTGATAAGTCTTGTGACGAATGATATCTTGATAGTCATATCGGCTGCTTTACATGTCGAGAGCGAATCTTTTTCGGAGTGCATTACTTTAACCACTTGATTGAGTCGCTAATTTTTTCCTAAGTGTCTGTCCAGCGAGTTATTGAATGATATAACGTATTTGTGATTCAATGGAGGCGGTCTGATTCGAGGGAGCCGCCTATGTGGACTACAGAAAATCGAGGGCGATA
>CAIWVR010000199.1 GCA_903916165.1 uncultured Hyphomicrobiales bacterium
CGTCCTGCTCCTTGATGCGCTGCTCAAGCGCGCCGGGGCGCGTGCGCCATTTGGCGTCGGGGTTGCGACGCCAGGTGCCGGTCCCCGTGCAGGGCGCATCGACCAGCACGATGTCGCAGCGCGCCTCGATGTCGGCCAGCACGTCCTTGTTGCCCTTGGGGGCGCGCACCTGCACGTTGCGCACGTCGGCACGTTCCAGACGCGGATAGATCGGCATCAGGCGCCGACCTTCGCTGTCATAAGCGTAGACCTGCCCCTTGTTGGCCATTTCGGCCGCCATCGCGAGCGTCTTGCCGCCACCACCCGCACAATAGTCCAGCACCTGCAGGCCAGGCTTGGCACCCGCGATCAGCGAGGCCAGCTGCGAGCCCTCGTCCTGCACTTCGACAAAGCCGCGCACATAGGCGGGTTCGGCGGAGAGCGAGGGGCCGCGTCCGTCGGCGCCCGCGTTGAGACGCAGGCCCAGCGGCGACAGGGGCGTTTCCTCCGGCGACAGATGCGCCAGCATTTTCGCGGCCTTTTCGCGCTCGCCCTTCAGGCGGTTGACGCGCAGGTCGATGGGTGCGCGGCCGGCGAGCGCCCGGCCCTCGGCCACCGCATGTTCGCCGAAGGCGGCAGCGAAATGCGCGGCCAGCCAGTCGGGATAATCGCCGCGCACATGGTCTGGCGCGTCGTCGAGCGTGGCTTGCGACAGGCGGGTCTTCTCATGATCGCTGAGGACGGCGGGCGCATGCGCCTCGCCGGTGCAGAGCGCAGCGATGGCGTCGGCATCCATGCCGCGCAGCTGGCGCAGCGAGCCGAGCACGACGGCGCGCGCCGTCTCCTCGCCCATGATCCAGCTGGCGGACGAGCGCACGCGCAGCGCATCATAGACATGGCTGGCGATGGCGGCGCGATCCTTGGATCCGGCGAAGCGGTGGCCGAGGCCCCAGTCCTTCAGCCCGTCGGCGGCAGGGCGCCGGCGCTCGGTAATGTCGGCGAGGATTTCGATAGCGGCGCTGATGCGGGCGGAAGGAGTCATGAAATCTTGGCCATATTTGCGACACCGGGGCGCGGCATCCTGAGTCTGCGTCGTTCCACATCGGGCGCCGCGTGACAATGTTTCTTTGGAAGGCTTTGTGATGAAGATCCTCGGTGCCGCACTTGCGGCCACGTTCCTCGCCCTCTCGGTCGCCGGCTGCGCGACGACCCCGCCGCCCGTCGTGGCCTATCCCGATCCGCCGCCGAAGAAGCCCTATGACGCCAAGACGCAGCTTGAGAGCGGGCGGAGATCCTAATTCGGCTCGTCATTGCGAGGAGCTGAAGGCGACGCGGCAATCCATCTTTGGGTTGCCGTGGAACGCCCAAGAGTCCCTGAGGCGAAATCGCGCGATACCTCACGGAACGGTGCCTGTTGCAGGCGCCCGAAGATGGATTGCCGCGGAGCTTGCGCTCCTCGCAATGACGAGGAAGGTCGCGTTATCGCGTTCGCCCTGACCAGCCGTTCAAGCAAGCAGCTCGATCGCAAACAGCGCCCACATGACCACCAGCACGACCACGCCGGCGATGAACGTCGGGAACCGCAGGCTCAACGCATTCGACGTGCAATGCACGATGGCATGGGCGATGCGCGTGGCGACCCAGACCCACGCCAGGGTGACAAAAAGCGGATCCCAGATCCGGGTGATCGCAAGGAAAGCGATCAGCACGAAGAAGAGCAGCGGCGTCTCGAACTGGTTCAGGAACGAGCGTTCCGCCTGCGCCGCATAACGCGGCCAGACGATCTTGCTGGCAGCGCGGTCGATCACCTGCACGTCGCCTGCCCTGAACGCCCTGAAGCGCCAGAAGGCCATAACGAAAAGCAGCGTCAATGTCAGAAAGGCCTGCGCCACAGCGGGCGCGATAATGGACTGCAAATTCATGGAGTGCCCCCCCCTTGCGTGTCGATCAAAGGCCCGTCGGATAGTTCGGGCTCTCGCGCACGATGGCCACATCATGCACATGGCTTTCGCGCAGGCCAGCCGACGAAATGCGTACGAATTCTGCACGCTCCTGATAATCGGGGATAGTGTGCCCGCCAACATAGCCCATGGCGGCGCGCAGACCGCCGGCCAGCTGGTGCAGCACGGCACCGACCGGGCCCTTATAGGGCACCTGCCCCTCGATACCCTCCGGCACGAGTTTCATCGCATCCTTGATGTCCTGCTGGAAATAGCGATCCGCCGAGCCGCGCGCCATGGCCCCCACCGACCCCATGCCGCGATAGGCCTTGAAGGAGCGGCCCTGATAGAGGAACACCTCCCCGGGGCTCTCGTCGGTGCCCGCCAGCAATGAGCCGATCATGACGCTGTCGGCCCCCGCGGCGACCGCCTTGGCCAGATCGCCCGAGAATTTGATACCACCATCGGCAATCACCGGCACGCCCGCCTTGCGTGCGGCTTCCGCCGCCTCGATGATCGCGGTGAGTTGCGGCACGCCGACGCCCGCCACAATGCGCGTCGTGCAGATGGAGCCAGGGCCGATGCCGACCTTGATGCCATCCGCGCCTGCGTCGATCAGCGCCCTGGCACCGTCTCCCGTGGCAATATTGCCGGCAACGATCGAGATATTGCCGAATTCGCGCTTGATGCGCGCCACCTGGTCGAGCACATGCTGCGAATGGCCGTGCGCCGTGTCGATGACGAGGCAATCCACGCCCGCATCGACCAGCTGGATCGCCCGCTCGTAGCCCTTGTCACCGACGGTAGACGCCGCGGCGACGCGCAGGCGGCCCTTCGGATCCTTGCAGGCATTGGGGTGCAGGGTCGCCTTTTCCATATCCTTCACGGTGATCAGGCCGACGCATTTGTACTCGTCGTCGACGATCAGCAGCTTCTCGATGCGATGCTGGTGGAGCATGCGCCGCGCCTCATCGAGACCGACGCCCTCGGCCACCGTGATGACCTTCTTGGTCATCAACTCGGATACCGGCTGGAACGGATTGTCTGCGAAACGCACGTCGCGATTGGTGAGAATGCCGGCCAGCTTCCCGGCCTTGGAATCGGCCCCGCGCTCGACGACCGGAATGCCGGAAATGCCGTGATGGCGCATCAAGGCCAGCGCGTCGCCGAGCGTCTCGTCCGGGAAAATGGTGATCGGATTGACCACCATGCCGCTTTCGAACCGCTTTACCTTGCGGACTTCCTCGGCCTGTTCTTCCGGCTCGAGGTTCCGGTGGATGACACCGATGCCTCCAGCCTGCGCCATGGCGATGGCGAGACGGGCTTCGGTAACCGTATCCATCGCCGAGGAGACGATTGGAATGTTCAGGTTGATGGTGCGCGTGAAGCGCGTGGTCAGGTCGACCCCGCTGGGCATGACGGTCGAATGGCCGGGGCGAAGCAGGACGTCATCGAAGGTCAGCGCTTCGACGAAGGTCATGCGGGCGGTGGGGATCATGGCGCCAACTCCTGAAAGGGCTTCAGCGCCGGATTCTCGAAGAATCGGCGCGCACTGAGGTTGGCAGCGGCCAATATCACGGCTGTGACGGCAGGCAAAGCCTCAAAAGGGTCCCGGACGCGGAGGTGCCTGTCCGCACCTGCACAGATTTCATCAGGAGCCCTTGACCGACTGTCCGCCCGGCCACAAAATACAGGCGTTTCTGTCCTGCCTTGTCTCAAAAACAGGACCTTCATCCCATTTTGTCTGGTTTTTGCTTTCATTCATTGCTCTGGAGCTGTCGTGCGCGCCTTGGTCGCCCTTTCTATCCTTGCCGCGGGCTTTGCAGGCTCAGCCTGGGCGCAGACCATTGGCGCGCCCGGCAATGTCAAATTGAATGAAATCTGCGAAAGCCGGGGCCGGCCGGGATGCCCGGTCCAGCTGTCCATCGAGGGCCAGATCACGGCGGAGACGGCACGCTCCTTTACCTCCCTGATCGAACTCGAACAGAAGCGTGTCGGCGCGACGATCAGGCCCGTGGTCAACATCCAGAGCACGGGCGGAGATTTGCAGGCCGCGATGGTGATCGGTCGTGAAATCCGCCTCCGCACCGGTACCATCCGCTCCACCGGCCCCTGTCATTCGGCCTGTGTCTTCGCGGCAATGGGCGGCGTGGAGCGCCATCTGGTCGGCATCGGTCTGCACCGGCCCTATTTCGCCTATGCCGACACCAACCTCTTTTCCGAGGCGGATGCCCGATACAAGAAAATGTTGCGGCTGATCATGGATTACATGTTCGAGATGAACATTTCCGAGGAACTGCTGCGCGTGATGATTTCCGTGCCGCCGGGCGAGATGCGCCTGCTGCCGCTGCCCGATGCACGGCGCATCGGGCTGAATGGCGTTGACCCAGCCTATGATGAATTCCGCACCGGACAGGAAGCCGCGCAATACGGACTCACCAGCATGGAGCTGCGCCGACGCGAGGTCGCCATAGAGACGCAATGCGGGCGCGAAGAGGACATGCGCTCGCTGGCCGACCTGCACAAGCGCGACGCCTGCCGGAAGGCAACGCGGGAGCGGATCATGTGGGGCCTCGACGAGCAGAATCTCGTCAAGTTCAACCGCGCGACCGAGGAGCGTTGCCGCGAACTGGAACCGGACTCGCTGGAGCGCCGGCTGTGCGTGCGCCGTGTCGCTGATGCCTTGCGCACCCCGGCGCGCCCGTGACTCTCAGCCTTCGGCGGCGGCACGCCCCTTGAACCCCGTCGCGAGCACATAGAGTTCGGCAGATCCGGCGCGGCTGGCCTCAGGCTTGACGTGCCGGACGGTCTTGAACCCGCGCTTCAATATGTCGAGCAATTCGTTCTCGGTGCCGCCCTGAAACACTTTCGCCATGAAGAACCCGCCCGGAGCGAGCACCTCCGTCGCGAAATGGATTGCCAGTTCCGCGAGCGCAACAATCCGCAAATGGTCGGTCTTCTTGTGGCCGGTGGTGTTGGCGGCCATGTCCGACAGCACACCATCGGCCAGCCCGCCCAATGTCGCCTTCAGGCGCTCGGGGGCATCGTCGTCGAGAAAATCCATGACGGTGAATTCGACGCCCGGAATCGGGTCGATGTCGAGCAGGTCGATGCCGATCACGCGGCCCTTGCCGCCGACCTTCTTGATCGCGACCTGCGACCAGCCGCCCGGTGCAGCACCCAGGTCGACAATCTTCTGGTTGGGCTTGAGCAAATGGTAGCGCTCATCCATCTCGATGAGCTTGTAGGCGGCGCGCGACCGCCAGCCGTCCTTCCTGGCCTGCAGCACATAGGGATCGTTCAACTGGCGCTGCAGCCACAGGGTCGAGGAAATCGTGCGCTTCTTGGCGGTCTTGACCCGCACCTTCAACGAGCCATCGCGCCCGCTGCCGGTGATTTTCTTGGCTGTCATCGCCGCTGCTCTCGTCCTTTGTCGCCATCGCGCCAGACACCGTCGGCGCTCATCAGCTCGGCAAGAATGCCCTCACGCAGGCCACGATCGGCAATGCGCACGCGCCGGGCCGGAAAGGCCTGGCGGATCGCTTCCAGAATGGCGCAGCCGGCGAGGACGAGATCCGCCCGCTCCGCGCCGATACAGCCATTGGCGAC
>CAIWVR010000200.1 GCA_903916165.1 uncultured Hyphomicrobiales bacterium
ATCTGACCTTCTTCCAGGAGCAGGGACTGGTGACGAACAAGGACCAGAAGATCGAATCAATTCTGGAGATGAGCTTCGTCGAGGCGGCAGTGAAGGATCTGGGGCCTTACAAGAAGTAAGGACGCTTTTCGCTCGCAATCACGGGCGTGTGCGGCCCGCTTCTCCCTGGGGAGAAGCTGTCTGCGGAGCAGACTGATGAGGGGCTACGGCGCTCTCTGTTGGAAAGATCGCAACCCCTCACCCGGCTCGGGGCTTTGCCCCGAGTCCGCCCTCTCCCGATGGGAGAGGGCTTTGCGCTCCCTTACTTGTTGCCGAAGGCAATCGCCGCCTTCGCCTTGTCGACCAGCTCCTGTGGCGTTGCATAAAGCTTTGCGATGATCTTCTGCAAATCCTCGCCGGCAATCGGTTCGATGTCGACATTCATACGCCTGGCCTCGCCCACCAGATCCGCATCATTCATGGTCGCCATGAACGCCTTGCGCAGGGCCACGACGCGCTCTTCCGGCACGCCTGGCGCAACGACATAGGGCCGCCCGAAGGTCGTCTGCGAATAGATGAGTTCCAGAATCTTTTTCTGTTCGTCGGTCTTGGCGAAATCGCGCGCCAGCGGAATGCCCATCTTGTCGAGCGCGGGATAGCCGGTGTTGGATTCCTGCACGAGCGGCCGAACGAGGTTTTCCTTGAACCATGTCGGATAGGTGGCGGCGACGCTCGACCACGTTTCACCGCAGGCGCCCTGCACCTCGCCCTTTTCGAGCGCGAGATTGATCTCCCGTGTGCCCGGATATCCGGCGACGACCTTGAATTTTGCACCAAGCAGATTGCGCAGCAGGACCGGGAAGTCGCGTGTCGAGGCACCTTCCGCAGATGCGCCCATGATAAGCTCCTTGTCGAATACGTCTGCAAATGTCTTTACCGACGCATCGGTGCGCACGAGACACACATAGGCGTCCGAATTGGCGTTGCCGATATAGTTGAACTTCGACATGTCATGCGTCGGACGCTTGGTGTCGCCAAAAAGTGGCTCGACGACAGCGCCCATGAACAGGGCGCCGATCACCGTGCCGTCCTTGGGGGCGACATTGTAGACATAAGATGCCGCGATATTGGAGGCGGCGCCGGGCATGTTCTGGACAACGACCGTCGGCGCACCCGGTACATGGCGGGCGATGAAGCGGGAAATCAGCCGCCCGTAAAGGTCGTAACCGCCGCCGGGCGACGAGCCGATGATGATCGTGAGATTGCGGCCCTTGTAGAAACTGGCCAGCGCCTCCTGCGCCTGTGCCACACCCGTCAGCGCCAGAGAGGCAACACATCCCAGCAGCCATGCCCGCGATCGCATATCATTCTCCCTTGACGCGCCCCTCTAGCGGGAGCGAGTGGATAGTTTAGGGGATTGTCGTCGCCTTGTCGCCCGGTGTGTGCGCCCCTCTCCCATCGGGAGTGGGGGGACTCGGGGCAAAGCCCCGAGCCGGGGTGAGGGGTTGCGCATTCTTTCATCGTCATTGCGAGGAGCGACGCGACGCGGCAATCCATCTTCGGGCGGCTGCCATTGAGATGGATTGCCGCGTCGCCTTCGGCTCCTCGCAATGACGACCTGGCAGGCAAAGCCTTGCCACCCGCGCGCAGGTGCGCCATGTCGTGGCCATCGCAGGAACCGACCCCATGACCTTGTCCGCCGGCCTTCACCACATCACCGCGCTCTCGGGCGACATGCGCCGCACGCATGATTTCTATGCGCGCATGCTGGGCCTGCGCCTCGTCAAGCGCACGGTGAACCATGACGATCCGGCAAGCTGGCATCTCTATTATGGCGATGCGGTCGGCACGCCGGGCACCGTGCTCTCGTTTTTCTCGTGGGAGGACACCCGCCAGGCAAAGCCCGGCGCGGGCGAGGCCGTCACCATTGCCTTCGCCATCCCGCCGGGTGCTGCAGACTTCTGGGCCGAGCGGCTGGCCGACGAGGGCGTGACCTTCGCGCTCGACCATGGCGCGGCCTCCCCCGTCATCGCGCTGCACGATCCCGACGGCATCGGCCTCGAACTCGTCGAGGAGCCGGTGCGCGGCATGAGCCATCCGGCGGCGTCCGACGTGCCGCTCAACCGCGCGATCACCGGCCTGTCGGGCGCGACCTTGCTCGTCGACGATCTGGAGGCCACCGCGCGCGTGCTGATGGATGTACTGGGCTGGGTCGAAAGCGGCCGCGCGGAACTGCCGGGATTCGAGCGCGTGCGCTTCACGCAAGCCACCAGCACCTCGCAGGGCGCGCGCATCGAATTGTTGCGCGGCCAGTCGATTCCGCCAGCCAGGCGCGGCGCGGGCTCGATCCACCACATCGCCTTTCGCGCGCGTGACGACGACGAGCAGGCCGACATGGTGGCATTGCTGCACAAGAGCGGCATCGAGACGACGCCGCAAATCGACCGCACCTATTTCCGCTCGGTTTACTTCCGCGAGCCATCCGGTGTGCTGTTCGAAATCGCCACTGACGCGCCGGGCTTTGCGGTCGACGAGAATGTCGAGACGCTCGGGCAAAAGGTGATGTTGCCGGGACAACTGGAGCCGCAGCGGCGGGCGATTCTGGCCAAGCTGCCGGAGATGTAG
>CAIWVR010000201.1 GCA_903916165.1 uncultured Hyphomicrobiales bacterium
CTGCCGGATCAAAGGATCATCCGGATCGCCACCAACGACAACTTCTGGTCGATGGGCGACACGGGGCCTTGTGGCCCCTGTTCGGAAATTTTCTACGATCATGGCGCGCATATCCCGGGCGGTCCGCCCGGTAGCCCGGATGAGGATGGCGACCGGTTCGTCGAAATCTGGAATCTGGTTTTCATGCAGTTCGACCAGGCGGCGGACGGGTCGCGCACGCCGCTGCCCAAGCCCTCGATCGACACCGGCATGGGGCTTGAGCGCATTGCCGGGATCATGCAGGGCGTGACGTCAAATTATGACATCGACCTGTTCCAGGCCCTGATCCGCGCCTCCGTTGACACGATCGGCGTCGCCGCCACGGGCACGGCGACGGTCAGCCACCGCGTCATCGCCGACCATTTGCGCGCCGCCTCCTTCCTCGTCGCCGATGGCGTCAACCCGTCGAACGAGGGCCGCGGCTATGTCCTGCGCCGCATCATGCGCCGCGCCATGCGCCATGCGCAGATTCTGGGTGCCCGCGAGCCGGTGATGTACAAGCTGGTCCCCGCGCTGGTGCGCGAAATGGGCTCAGCCTATCCCGAGCTGATCCGCGCGGAATCGATGATCAGCGAAACCCTGCGCACCGAAGAGACGCGCTTTCGCACCACGCTCGTGCGCGGCCTTGCCATCCTCGACGAGGAGACGCGCGATCTCGGCGCCGGCGGCAAGCTGCCTGGCGAGGTCGCCTTCAAGCTCTACGACACGTTCGGCTTTCCGCTCGACCTGACGCAAGACGCCTTGCGCGCCCGCAAGATCGAGGTCGACACGGACGGTTTCAACGCCTCGATGGACCGCCAGCGCGCGGAGGCCCGCAAGGCCTGGTCGGGCTCAGGCGAAGCCGCAACCGAGACGGTCTGGTTTGGCCTGCGCGAACGCGTCGGTGCCTCCGAAGTCCTCGGCTACAGCGCCGAACGGGCCGAGGGCATTGTCGCCGCGCTGGTGCGCGACGGCCAGGAGGTCCGCGAACTGGAGGCCGGGCAGACTGGCCTGATCATCCTCAACCAGACGCCCTTCTATGGCGAATCGGGCGGACAGGTCGGCGACACCGGCTGGATGCTGGGCACAGGTCTCAAGATCGAGATCCGCAACACGCAAAAAAGCTCGGCGACCTCTTCGTGCATGAGGCGCGTGTGATCGAGGGGCGTCTCGCTATTGGCACCGCGCTCGAGCTCGTGGTCGATCATGCACGCCGCAGCGCGATCCGCGCCAACCATTCGGCCACCCATTTGCTGCATGAGGCCCTGCGCCAGGTGCTGGGCGACCATGTCGCGCAGAAGGGCTCGATGGTCTCGGGCGAGCGCCTGCGCTTCGACTTCACGCATCAAAAGCCGATCAGCGATGAGGAACTGGCGCAGGTCGAAGACATCGCCAACCACGTCGTCCTGCGCAACGAGCCGGTCATCACGCGCCTGATGGCCGTCGACGAGGCCATTGAATCGGGCGCGCGCGCGCTGTTTGGCGAAAAATACGGCGATGAGGTCCGTGTCGTGTCGATGGGGACGATGGATGGCCAGAATGGCCCG
Source organism: uncultured Hyphomicrobiales bacterium (assembly GCA_903916165.1). Taxonomy (GTDB): domain Bacteria; phylum Pseudomonadota; class Alphaproteobacteria; order Rhizobiales; family Beijerinckiaceae; genus Terripilifer. Next base: position 1,566 of record CAIWVR010000201.1, read on the forward strand.
CGACCCTTCTCCGTCGAACTCTGCGGCGGCACGCATGTGTCGCGCACCGGCGACATCGGCCTCGTCACCGTGATCGGCGAAAGCGCGGTTGCGTCAGGCATTCGCCGCATCGAGGCCAAGACCGCCGACGTCGCCCGCCGCCATCTCAACGACGAATCGCGCCGCCTGCGCGACCTCGCCGCACTTTTGAAGACGCCAGCAGATGACGCCGCCGAGCGCCTCGCCGCGCTCATCGAGGACCGCCGCAAGCTCGAACGCGACCTCACCGACGCGCGCAAGAAGCTCGCCATGGGCGGCGGCGGAGCCGGCGAATCGGCCGTGCGCGATGTCGCCGGCATCAAGCTGTTCGCCCGCGCGATCAGCGGTGTCGAGATGAAAGACCTGAAATCTCTGGCCGATGAGGCCAAGCAATCGCTGGGCTCGGGCGTCGTGGCCATTGTGGGTGTCGGCGAAGACGGCAAGGCCGGTGTGGTCGTGGGCGTCACCGACGACCTGGTGGCGCGTTTCAATGCGGTGGATTTCGTCCGCGCGGCAGCCGAGGCGCTGGGCGGCAAGGGCGGCGGCGGAAGGCCCGACATGGCGCAGGCCGGTGGGCCCGATGGTACCAAGGCCGAAGACGCGCTCACCGCCATTGCGGATCTGCTGGCAGCGAAGGCCGGATAAGCAGCCACTGGTACGGGGATGCTCTGTTCGGCGATGAGCGCGGAGCCCCTTACCCCGGCTCGGGGCCATGCCCCGAGTCCGCCCTCTCCCGATGGAGACCTTTGCATAACCTCCCGCCGTCATTGCGAGCGTGAGCCGAAGCAATCCAGGGCCACGGATGAAAGGCCTGCGGTATCAACGTAGCGCAAACGATCGTAAACGCGTGCCTGGATTGCTTAGCTCCGCTTACAATGACGAACCTGATGCGAACGCATTCTCTTCTGGGTGGCGCTGATCCTGCTTCTCGTGTCGCTGGTCTTCGGCTACGCGCGGCGCGGACGCCGGGCGCGACTTGATGCAGCGCAAGGCCAAAAGCCCGCGCTGCGTCGATGCTGCTCATGTCAGGAGAACGCCATGTTCCGCACCATTCTCGTCGCCGTCGATCTTGCTGA
>CAIWVR010000202.1 GCA_903916165.1 uncultured Hyphomicrobiales bacterium
CTCTGCCGTGACACTCATCACGCAGGACGATATCGAGCGCGAGGGTGCCAAATCATTGCGCGACATTCTCGACGCGCAGCCCGGTGTCGTGGTCACCGAGAATGGTGGACCGGGCGGCGCGACCTCGCTTTATCTGCGCGGCTCGAACACCAATCATGTTCTGGTGCTCATCGATGGCATGCGCGTCAATGATCCGACCACGGTCGGCGGTGACCTCGATCTGGGCATGGTGTCGCCGCAGGCGATTGAGCGCATCGAAATCGTGCGCGGTCCGCAATCGGCACTCTATGGATCGGACGCCATTGGCGGGATCGTCAACATCATCACCAAAACTGGCCGCAAGGGCCCGCCCGTCTGGCAATGGCGCACGGAGGGCGGCACGTATGGCACGGTTTCCTCGAAGCTCTCGGTGTCGGGCGCGACCGACGACACGAGCTATAGTTTCGGGTTGAACCAATATCACACGGACGGTTTCCAGCGGTATGGCTACCGCGTGCCGCGGCTCGCCTCTCTCTCGCCCAACGGCAGTGATCCGTTCACGCGGCTGGGCGGGTTTGGCAAGGTGTCGCGGCGCGTCAATGACTGGCTGATGCTTGAGGCCGGTTTCAACATTGCGCGCGAGCGGCTGCAATATGATTCCGGCCCGTTCAGCGACGACCCGCTGATCCCCAACACGCAGACCGGCGTTCTTGCCACAGCCTATCAGAAGGCGATCGCTGAAAACGGTCCCTTCCGCACGACGCTGACGACCTCCGGGACGCAGATCCGTCGCGACATTGGCCTGTTCCTCAAATCCGTCGCGTTCGGGGACACCAACGCCCGCTATAAATATCATGGCACGCGTCTCGGCGCCGAGCTTCAGGAAGATATCAAGCTCGGCCCCTATGGAACATGGACGCTGGGCGCGCGGCATGAAAGCGAGCGGGCGAAGGGCGACGAGGATGGCGCAAGCTATCATCACCGCCAGACCACGCGCTCGGCCTACACCTTGTATCAGGTCAGCCTGTTCCAGAAACTGCACCTGTCGGCTGGCGCGCGCGCTGACAATGTTTCGGGCATTGGCAGTTTCACAACCTATCGCCTGACCGCCGCCTACGACCTGACGAACACGACGCGGCTGCGGACCTCTTATGGCACCGGCGCAAAGGCCCCGTCGCTCTATCAGCTCTATGTGCCGATCTATAACAACCCGAACCTGAAGCCCGAGCAATCCAAAGGCTTCGATGTCGGCGTGGAACAGACGTTTCTTGATGGCAATGCGCGTGCCGGCCTAACCTATTTCAACACCAGGATCGAAAACCTGATCGTCGGCGACCCCTCGACCTACATCCCTGTCAATGTTGCGCGCGCCAGCATGTCCGGCTTCGAACTTGCCGGCGATTACAGTCTCGTTCCATCCTTCGCGAAACTCAGGCTCGCCTACACCTGGCTGCAGACGCGCGACGATACGACAGGCCTCGACTTGCTGCGCCGGCCGCGCCACGCCGCGCGGGCATCGGTTGCCCTCACGCCGACACGTGACCTGACCATCGAGCCGATCCTGCGGCTGGTGGGTGACCGCGCCGACACGTTCTTGGGGGGCCGGGTGAGCCTGAAGGGCTATGCGCGATTTGATATGGCAGCGGATTACAAGCTCAACACATCGGTCTCGGTCTTCGTGCGCGGCGAGAACCTGACCCATGTGAAATATGAGGATGTCTATAATTTTGGCACCGCCGGGCGCTCGGTCTATGCGGGCTTGCAGATGACCTGGTGACGGGCTGATCGGCTTGCCATCTTGCTGCCCTCCTTGCTCTGGCATGGACCGGACACCGAGCCTCGGCTAGACTTGTCAAAACAGGATTCTCGATTGGCGCGGGCCAGAGGTCCGTCGCTTGATGGAAGAGGAATGCACGTTGGAACTCAGGATCAAGACCCTTATCGGCATGATCGCCTTCGCGGCCATGACGCGCCTGCTGCCGCATCCGCCAAATTTCACGGCGGTGACGGCGATGGCGCTATTTGCTGGCGCGCAGATCGCCGATAGGCGCCTTGCCCTGCTGGTGCCGCTCGTCGCCCTGTTCCTGACGGATCTCGCGCTGGGTCTGCATGCGGGCATGCTGCTCGTTTATCTGTGCGTCGCCGCTGTGGTCGTGATGGGCGCGCTGACGGGTCCGCAGCAGCTGACGAAGATCGCCGGCGCATCGGTTGCGGGTTCGGTGCTCTTCTTCGTGGTCACCAATTTCGGCGTCTGGGTGCAGGACGGACTTTATCCACGCACCTTGTCGGGTCTTGCAGATTGCTATGTGGCGGCCATTCCCTTCTTCCAGACAGCGCTGGTGGGAGACCTTGTCTACACGGCAGCCCTGTTTGGCGGCTATCAAGCCCTGCGCCGTGCGGTACCGTCGCTTGCGAGCGTCCGCTGAGCTGATCGCCCATGGTTGAAAGCCATCTTGCTGATTTCGAGGCCGCAGCGCGCGCCTCCCGTGCGGCGGAGTTTGACTGGCGGGCTGGCTATGCCGCCGTCGCCCGGGCCATCCCGGCAGATGACGCCCCAGCCTCCCGGCTGTTTGGGGCATTGCTTGCCGATATTGAAGCCGATGCCCGGTCGAGGCCGCCCAATGGCTATCACAATCCCCTGCACACGCTGGACACGATGCGGGCCATGGATGCCCTGTGCGCGAGCAGCGAGCGCCTCGGGCTGACGCTGGCCTGCCCGGCGCACATTCTGTCCCTTGTCATGCTCGGCCACGATCTCCGCCATCCCGGCGGCGCGAGCGGCCCGGGGCGCGACCTCGAGCGCATGTCCGCCGATGCGGTGGCGGAATTTGCGCGCCAGTGCGAAATGCCGGCCGGGCTCACGCAGCAGATCGTCGATCTCATCCTCGCCACCCGGCTCCCGTTCCAGAAAGCCCTGCGCTGCAACAGCACAGGCGACCTGTTGGCTTTTCTCGTCGGGGAGGCTGATGTCATGGCCAGCCTCTTGCCGGGCCTTGGGCTTGAACTGGCCATGGCCCTTACGCAAGAGATGCAGGCCGCCGGACAACCGGTCGCCATGCCCTTCGAATCAGCGCCCGCGCGTCGGCTTTTCCTGGGTGCCTATACACGCCTCAGCCGTCCCGCTCAGGCGCTGGGCCTCGGCGAGGTCATTGCCGCTCAACTGGCAGCCTTGCCCTCGGCGCAGAACATGTTCTGAACCGCGCCTCTTTTTACGGCGGGCGTATTCAGCGTCGCGCGCCGCTGCTGGGGAGAGAGCCCTATCCCTGCGGCGTGC
>CAIWVR010000203.1 GCA_903916165.1 uncultured Hyphomicrobiales bacterium
CATCGCCATCCTCAAGGCCGAGATCGAGGAGCACGATCTGCGGCTTCAGCAAGTTCACGGCACGCCGACCGGCACTGACCGTGTCGGCCTCGAACACCTTCATGCCATTTCCTGAAAGATAGATGCTGATCATCTGGCGGACCGGCTCGGAATCTTCGATCAGGACAACCCGGGCTTGGGCACCACCGGAATTTTGAACGCTCATATGTCGATCCACAGCTTCGGGAGAGGTGCGGTCAGCGCGTAGCATACCGTCTCGTCCAAGTTACCTTTTGCTTATAGCCAGAAATTCGCATCAAAAAGCGATACAAATCTAGCTCGTTTCATTTATTACCATGATTTTGCGAAGGTTTACCATACATTTCCGGATATTTTTTGCTGCAAAAGGGGAAAAAGGTTTCGTTTCCGCCCGCTGGCAGGGCCATGCTGACCAGGGTGCCTTTCACAGCAACAGGAACAGGTACCTAGAAAGACGAAAATCCGTATTTGGTGATTGCCTGCACCTCGTTTTTGTTCGAACTTGTTACAGAATCGTCACAAAGATGACGCGTCTGCTCGGTTTTTGGGGCTCCCTTCATGTTTCGCATCCGCCGCATTGCGCTGCGTGATCCCGTCCTGATCATGGCCGGTGGCCTCTGCCTCGCGTTTCTGAGCGCCGCGGGCACCATTTTTGTCACCTTGTCCAGCCGGGAAGTGGCGCTTCGCGCGTGGAACAGCCGATTGCAATCCATGTCGCGCATGCTGTCCGCCCATGCCACACAGACGATCGGTGCCGTCGATTTCGTTCTGCGCGGCGTTGGCGACACCGTCGACGACACCCGCATCCGTGACGTGGACGAGCTGCGCTGGGTCTTCGGGTCGCGCTACGGCTACGACCTGCTGCGCGAAAGTGCGAAAGCCATGCCGCAGATGAACGTGATCACGATCGCGACCACTGACGGTGCCGTCGTCAACTACACGCGGCAATATCCGCCGCCCCCGGTCAATCTCGTCGACCGGGACTATTTTCAGGCGCATCTCGCTGATCCATCGCTCGATCTCTACGTCTCGCGCCCGGTGCAGAACCGCTTCGATGGTGCATGGACATTTTATCTGGCCCGCAAGATCCGCTCGCCTGCGGGTGACATGCTGGGGCTCGTCATAGCCGGCCTGCACTCCACCTATTTTGATTCCTTTTACGAATCCGTCGGGATGGGCATCGAACGCATTTCCCTGCTGCGCAACGATGGCGCATTGCTGGCGCAACACGACGCCGAAAGCGGCGCCCTGTCCCGCCAGCCGCGAGAAACGGCCTATGGGACGCGGCAAAGCCCGCTTTCCACGAAGGAACCCGGTGAAATTGCGTCCCTGGACAAAAGCCCCAGCCTCCCCATCGCGGTCAGCGTTGCCGCTTCGCAGGACCAATGGTTGGGGGAATGGAAACGCGAGGCCCGCAAATTCGTGCTCGTCGGCGGCACGATGACCCTCTTCCTCATCCTGGCGACAATGATTCTCGCCCGGCTGATCAACCAGCTCGAGGCCGCACGCAATGCAGCGCTGGGAGCGGTCGCTGCCAAGACCCGCTTTGCCTCCAATGTCAGCCATGAATTGCGCACGCCCATGAACGCGATCATTGGCGGCACGCATCAATTGATGCAGACGGACCTCGCACCCGAATCGCGCCGCTATGCGGGGATCGTGTCCTCCGCAGCCAGTCAGCTCATGGTGCTGATCAACGACATTCTCGATTTTTCCTATTACGAGGCGCGCAACTTCCGGATCGAGCCCGCGCCCTTCGAGGTGCGCGCGACCGCAACCAACGCCCTCGACATGGCGCGCGCGCTCGCGCCCGATCACCCCCCGGTCATGACCTGCACCGTGTCGGAGCGCACACCTGCCATCTTGCTCGGTGATGCCAGCCGGCTTTGCCAGGTTCTGCTGAACCTGCTCTCCAATGCCGTCAAATATGCCGGCGGCGGGGCCATCTCTCTTGAGGTCGATTATGAATCCGGGACGCTCCTTGCGGTCGTCGCCGACACGGGTCCGGGCATTGCCGCCACGGATGCGCAGCGGATTTTCGAACCCTTCGAACGGGGCGAAAACGCCATGGACCGCCCGGGAACCGGGCTTGGCCTGACCATCTGCAAGAAATTGGTGGAGGCCATGACTGGCTCCATCACGCTGCAATCGTCGCCCGGCTGGGGTGCGCGGTTCAGCATCCGTCTGCCGATGCCCGCAGCGTGCCCTCAGGGGGCTGCAGAGGCGCGTGTGGGTTTTTTTTTGGGGGGGGGGGGGGGCTCAGAACGTCGCCCCACGTCTGCTGGACGTCCTCGTGGCCGAAGATGTCGCGCCGAGCCGGATGCTGCTGACGGCCATGCTGGAAAAGATGGGACACCGCGTCATCGCCGTCGAAAATGGCCGCGAGGCGGTCAATCAGGTCCGGGAGCGCCCGTTCGACCTGATCCTGATGGACCTTCAAATGCCCGAGCTGGATGGCATCGGGGCGACGCGGCTCATCCGGGATATGGGCAACCAAAGGGGCGGCACGCATATCATCGCGGTCTCCGCCAATGTCGATCTGGATACCGCCAGCGGGCTCCTGGAGGCCGGGTTCAACGACACCATGCTAAAGCCCGTGACACCGGCCAGGCTCGAATTCATCCTTGCGCAGATCGCCGCCAGCTGAGGGCAGCGGCCGCGTCCTGGCCTCTCTCAGTCGCGGCCCGCAACGGTGGCCGCGCCACCGGCCATGGGCGCAGAATCGAGAAAATAGACCGTGCCGAGATAGGAGCAGGTCGCCAGCGCCTGCGCGAGCAGGAATTGCGCAGCCACGACATCGAGGTCCTGCGTCGACAGAATCTGGACGAACAGACGGCCCCAGATCAGCAGATTGAGGACCAGAAAGCCCGCCAGGCCCCAGGACACCTGCTTGCGCAGATCTCCGACAAGGGCGCACAGGGCACCCGCGCATGTGCAGGCCATGCCGACGAAAAGAAACTGGTACATGGCGACACCCCGCAGGTCCCGAAACATGCGAACATCCTGTACCACAATCCGTATCATTTATTGTTACGTTCCGTAAGAAATATATTACGCACTGAAATTATTTAATTTTTCCTAAATTATTTTGGGGAAAAATCATATTTCTCTCCGCAGCCAGCGATCCAGGGACCATGGCCCGCCACCGCGAAGGGCCACCGCAAACAGCACCAGGCCCCACATCAGCGTATATTCATAGCCGCGCGACAGCCAGCCGAAGCCATTTCCCCAATAGATGTAGAAGGTCAGCACGGCCATTTCGATGGCGGCCATGGCCGCGAAGACGCGGGTCAGCAGGCCAAGGGCAAGGCAGGCACCGCCGATGAATTCGGTCACCATCAACAGGAAGGTAAGCTGCATGCCGATCTGCGCGGCCTCGGGCAACTTGTCCAGCAATTGGGCGGGTCCGGCTGTCCGTCCGATCTTGCCCCAGCCATGGATCACGAGATTGAGCCCCACCGCGATGCGGATGAGGGGCCAGGACAGGCCGATCGCCTGGTCGTAGAAGCCCGCAAGGCCAGAAAAGATCAGCCGCGGCTCTGCGCCGTGCGGTACCGGGCGACGGTCCATGTCATCTCCTCCACGTGCCGCACGTCCGGCGGCTTGCGGCCGAGCATAGCCGGTCCCACCGGCAGGACAAGCCTCGGTCAGGCGGCGAGCAAAATGGGGGCGCGCGCCGCTTCCTCCAACAGCCGGGCGACCAGCATGTCGAATTTTTCGACCTCATTTTCGCGCGCCGCATCTTCAAGGCGGGCGGCGGCCTGGGCAATATGGCGGAAACCAAAGCTCGCGGCGCTGCCCTTCAGGGCATGGGCCTCCTCGCGCAGCGTGGTCGCGGAACGGTCGCAGAGGCGCAGCGACGCCCCCCGCTTGGCGAGGTCGGACAGGAAGAGATCCAGCGCGGCGCGCATGTGCTCAGGGCCGAGATCTTCGCGTAATTGTTCGATCAATGGCCTGTCGAGCGCCGGGCCGGCGTCATCGTCCTTTGTCGGCAAGGCTTGAACCGGCATGACCTGACCCGACATGGATTGACCCGATATGGCTTGAACCGGCACGCCGGCGCGGCACGCCTCGATAATATCGAGGAGCATCTGGCTGGTGATCGGCTTCGTCAGAAAGGCGCTCACGCCAGCAGCATAAGCCGCCTCGCGATCCTCGACAAACGCGCTGGCGGTCAGCGCAATGATCGGGATCGATGCATCAGGTCCAAATGACGCGCGAATGGCCCGTGTTGCAGCAAGACCATCCATCTCTGGCATCATGACATCCATCAGAATGACATCGAATGCCTGCGCCTCGACCTGCGCGAGGGCTTCGCGGCCATTCAACGCACTGACCACCGTCGCGCCCATCCCCTCCAGCATGCGGGTCAGCGCAAATTGGTTGGTCGCATTATCTTCGGCCACAAGCACCCGCAGGCCTGTCATCTGGTCCTGCCGCACGGGATGAGCCCCGTCCGCGACGACCTGCAGCGGCGGTGGCGGCGTATCCAGACAGGCCCTCAGATCATCGGGAAAGATGGGCCGGTAGAGCGCGCCCCGATAGCCGTTCGCCGCGGGCTTGAGCGCATGGGCCTCGTGGCAGGCCAGGAGCAGGACGCATTCGGCGTTTCGGGTTTCGGCCATTTCCGCCACGCCGCCCTGCGGCGCCAGTGCGGCATCGACGAGCACAATGCGGCGCGGGCTGCCATTGGCGTCCTGCGCGGCCCATGCCCGCGCATCGGCGAAGGTCTCGAAACATGCGACGCGCGCGAAGACGCCCTCAAACTGCCGCTGCACGTTTGCGCGCGTAAAGGCATCCTGCATGACGAGTCCCAGATGCGCTGGTCCCTCGACCACAGGCAAGGCCGCGCGCACGGCCCTGAGGGGAAGCTCGAAATGGAAGACGCTGCCAACGCCGGGACGGCTCTCGACACCAATCGTGCCGCCCATGCAGGTGACAAGCTTCCGGCTGATCGACAGCCCGAGGCCAGTGCCACCAAACCGCCGCGCGATGGTGGAATCGGCCTGCGAAAAATCGGTGAACAGGTTTTTCAGATCGCCGGGCGCAATGCCGATGCCGGTATCGGCAACCCGCATACAAAGTCGCTCGCCCATGTCATCTGACGCCCGCGTGACCTCGAGCAGCACATGCCCGGTCGCGGTGAACTTGATGGCATTGCCGAGCAGGTTGATGAGCACCTGACGCAGACGACCGGGATCGCCCAGCAGGTCGCGGGGAACGTCGGGCGCAACGACGCTGCCCACCGACAGCCCCTTGGCGAGCGCGCGGGGCGACACAATGTCGAGCGTATTGCGGATCTGGCGGTAGAGGTCGAACGGGATGTCTTCCAGATCGATGTGATTGGCATCAAGCTTTGTGACGTCCAGCACGTCGTCAATGAGTTGCAGGAGATGTGTCGCGGAATCGCGGGTGATCTCGGCGTAGCGCTTCTGCACCGGGTCAAGCTTGGTGCCCGCAATCAGGTCGACAATGCTGATAATGCCGCCCAGCGGAGTCCGGATTTCATGGCTCATGGTGGCAAGGAAGGCGGTGCGGGCATGGGTCGCCGATTCCGCCTTGTCGCGGGCATCCTCAAGCGCGATGCGGGCCTGTATGCGTGCGGTGACATCATTCAGCGTTTTCACGAGACCACCATCTGGCAGCTCGGACGTCTTCACCTCGATGGTCCGGCCGTCGGCCAGTGATATGTGCTGGATGGCCTGGGGACCCGCGCCGGCCTCGCGATGCGCAAGCGGCAATTGCGCGTAAGGCATCAGCGGCACAAAGCCACCATCGGCCAGACCGAGCACATGGCGTGCAAGCTCGTTCATCGCGACAAGCCTGCCCTCCCTGTCGATCAGCAGGATGCCTTCATGCATCAAGGCGAATGTGGAGGCCAGCATCTGCGATGTGGCCGACACATGCTGGCGCATGGCACGCAGCCGATAGCTCTCGAAAATTCCAATCCCCATCAGGACGAGGATCGCCAGATCGACCAGCCAGGTGATCTGCTGGATGGTCTCCCGCGACCTTTCAAACGGGGCCAGAACCTCCTTGCGGCCCAGCGCGACCGCGACAACCAGCGGCGCGCCCGGCACGCGCCGGAAACTCACGATCTGCGCGAGGCCGTCACCAAGGTCTGGTCCGGTGTCAACGCCGGTCTCTGCCGCCCGCGCCCTGTCCATGATCGGACCGCCGAGGGCTTGACCCGGCAGCAGGGATGATGCGCCGCCGCGCGCCCGGATGATCCCGTCAAGACCAAAGAGGACGACCGCGCCGCTGCTGCCAATGTCGATCGATTCGGAAATGCGCGACAGATAAGTGGTGTCCATGGACGCAACGAGCACGCCGGCGAAACGGCCCTGCGGATCCAGCAACCTGCGGGTGAACTGGAGCGTCCACGCCTGGCTGGTACCGCCCGGCACCGGTTGCGAGATCAAGACTTCGTCGCGCGACGTGTCGCGGTGGACGCGAAAGAGCTCCCGGTCACTGACATCGACCGCGCCGGTCGATGCGAGGCTCGATCCGGTCATCCGGCCGTCGGCATCGACAAGCGCCAGCTGAAGGACGAGATTTTTAGGAAAGTGCTCCGTCCGGCTGACGGCTTCCACGGAGAAGGACGATGGATCGCGCGCATAGGCCTCGCGGGCGGACAGCAGCATCTGGTCGATGGTGCGCAGCGCGCCCATGACATGCTGTTCAAACACCATATTGAGATTGGCCGCTTGGACCGCCGCCTGCGTCAGGACCTGCTGGCGCTGGTGGTCGAACAGGACCAGAAGCGCCAGATGACCGGCGACAATCGCCACACTGCCCAGCAGGGTCGTCGTCTGGAGGCAGGCGGCGACCAGACGGCGCAACGAAAACGGGGCCGGAGCATGGGTCTGGAGGACTTTGTTCAAGACACCTGTGTCCTACGCTGATCTGGCTGGTGCGCGGGTTATGCGGCGTTCCATCGTCGGGCCGGGCGAGGCACGCACGCTATGGCCGCCAAGGTTTACCTTTGCGGCTGCCCTGTTGCAAGCGATTGCGACATATTAAGCAAAGCTATGTAGGAACTCGTTTTTTCAACTAATTCATGAAAAAAATAATGTTCCGTTGAAGGGGGTACAACCGGGCTTGTTGGGGGTGCCCCCTGACAGGCCCCGGCGTGAGAGGGGTGATGTTTTGAAGGTGCCGGATTGGCTCTGGTTCCGGCCCGGCCGGATCGTGCCAAGCATGGTTGCCGAGCGCCCCCGGGCGGACTAATCTTGGTTCGGGCGCTGGCTGCGCGAAGATGGCCGGCGCGGGAGGACATGCGATGAACCCGAGGCACAAGGCCCTAGTTGGCACCCTACTTACTTACGGATTGCTGGCGGCCGCCGGGCCTGCCTATGCGCAGGCGCAAGCGCCGCGCGTCGAGATCGACGCCGACGACATTGGCGGCGTGGTGACCGGACCCAAGGGTCCCGAGGCCGGCGTCTGGGTGATCGCCGAGACGCGCGACCTGGCGATCCGCTACATCAAGATCGTCGTCACCGACGATCAGGGACGGTTCGTGATTCCTGATCTCCCCAAGGCGAAATACAACGTCTGGGCGCGTGGCTATGGTCTTGTCGATTCCGACAAACAGGATTCCGAGCCGGGCAAGGTTGTCGCGATCGCGGCCAAGGCCGCGCCGGACGAGGCGACCGCCGCCAAGACCTATCCGGCGATCTACTGGTATTCGATGCTGAAAATCCCCGCCGCGGACCAGTTCGGCGGCAAGAGCGAGATCCCCGAAAAGATCAAGCAGACCGACTGGCTCAACCTGACAAAGAACAATGGCTGCGTGGGTTGCCACCAGCTCGGTCAGGCCTCCACGCGCACCACGCCCAAGGAATTCGGCACATTCGCCTCCGGCACGGAAGCCTGGCAGCGCCGCACGCAGGCGGGCCAGGCTGGCGAGAGCATGACCAACATTCTCGCCGGCGAGCTCGGCGGTGCCGGCTACCATTATTACGGCGACTGGACCGACCGCATCGCCAAGGGTGAATTGCCGAAGACCAAGCCGCAGCGCCCGCAGGGCGACGAGCGC
>CAIWVR010000204.1 GCA_903916165.1 uncultured Hyphomicrobiales bacterium
GCGGTCCGGTCATAGCGCCCATGCAGCTGCGCAAGCACCTGACGCACGATGCGCGATTCCTCGACGATGGCGCGCAAGTCCTGCGCACCGCGCTCCTGCGTGCCGCCGACGCGCAGCACTGCGCCATCGAGGCCGTTGGTGATGAGGTAATCCTCACGTGCGCGCTCGTCCTTGAGATATTGTTCGGACTGGCCGCGCTTTACTTTGTAGAGCGGCGGCTGGGCGATGTAGATGTGCCCGCGCTCGATCAGCTCCGGCATCTGCCGGAAGAAGAACGTCAGCAGCAAGGTGCGAATATGGGAGCCGTCGACGTCGGCGTCCGTCATGATGATGATCTTGTGGTAGCGCAGCTTGTCGGCCTTGAAGTCGTCGCGGCCGATGCCGGTGCCGAGCGCGGTGATCAGCGTGCCGATCTCCTGGCTCGACAGCATCTTGTCGAAGCGCGCACGCTCGACGTTCAGGATCTTGCCGCGCAAGGGCAGCACCGCCTGATATTCACGATTGCGTCCCTGCTTGGCCGAACCACCGGCGGAATCGCCCTCGACGATGAACAATTCGGCCTTCGCCGGATCGCGTTCCTGACAATCGGCCAGCTTGCCGGGCAGGTTGGCAACATCGAGCGCGCCCTTGCGCCGCGTCAGTTCGCGCGCCTTGCGCGCCGCTTCACGCGCGAGTGCGGCTTCGACGACCTTGGTCACCACAATCTTGGCGTCGGCGGGATGTTCCTCGAACCATTGCTCGAGCATTTCATTCACGAGGCTCTCGACAACCGGACGCACTTCCGACGAGACGAGCTTGTCTTTCGTTTGCGACGAAAATTTCGGATCCGGCACCTTGACCGACAAAACGCAGGTCAGGCCTTCGCGCGTGTCGTCGCCATTGAGGTCGGCCTTTTCCTTTTTCGCAATGCCCGAGCGGTCCGCATAACCGGTGACCTGGCGCGTCAGCGCGCCGCGAAGACCCGCCAGATGCGTGCCGCCGTCGCGCTGCGGGATGTTGTTGGTAAAGGCGAGCATATTCTCGTGGTAGCTGTCGTTCCACCACAGCGCGACTTCGACCGTGATGCGATCGCGCTCGCCCTTCATCATGATCGGCGAGCCAATCAAAGGCGCCTTGGCGCGGTCGAGATAGCGCACGAAAGCTTCAAGACCACCATCGTAATACAGGTCTTCCTGCCTGATCTCTGCGTGGCGCGCGTCAGTCAGGATGATGTGCACGCCCGAATTCAGGAAAGCGAGTTCGCGCAGGCGATGCTCGATCGTTCCGTAATCGAACTCGATCATCGTGAAGGTTTCGGTCGAGGGCAGGAAGGTGACTTCCGTGCCGCGCTTGGGCTTGTCACCGTCGAGCGGCGCAGGGCCAAGTGTCTGCAAGGGCGCAACCACATTGCCATGCGCGAATTCGATCTGGTGTTCCTTGGCGTCGCGCCAGATGCGCAGCTTCAACTTGGTCGACAGCGCGTTCACGACGGACACGCCGACGCCGTGCAGGCCGCCCGACACCTTGTAGGAATTCTGGTCGAACTTACCGCCCGCGTGCAACTGGGTCATGATGACCTCTGCCGCCGAAACGCCCTCTTCCGAATGAATGTCAGTCGGAATGCCGCGACCATTGTCGGTCACAGTGACCGACCCTTCCGCGTTGAGTGTCACCGTCACCAGTGTCGCATGTCCGGCGAGTGCTTCATCGATCGCATTGTCGACGACTTCATAGACCATGTGGTGGAGGCCGGACCCATCGTCCGTATCGCCAATATACATGCCGGGTCGCTTGCGCACTGCATCGAGGCCACGCAGGACCTTGATGGAATCGGCACCATATTCCTCGGGCAACGGCGGCAGGGGGGCGGGTTCGGCCATAAACGGGACACTCTCGATGTCGGGGGCGGGCGATAGCGAAAACGGTGAAAATGACAGCTCGTCGCCAGCCCTTCTTGGGGGTATCGATTCGTACCCCGCAATCTAGCCCGGATCAGGGCCTGATTGTACGAAAAAGCACCAGAAAATGCAGGAATTTCCCCTGTTTCAGACCCATTATCCGGCGTTCTGGATGACCGCCAGAAAAGCCTCGCCATAACGCTCGAGTTTTCGGCCGCCGACACCATGGATTGCGGCCATGTCAGGCATCGTCAGCGGGCGGCGACGGGTCATGTCGATCAAGGTCTTGTCAGCGAAGACCACATAGGCGGCGACGCCCTCATCCTTGGCAATTTCGAGCCGCTTGCGCCGAAGCGCCTGGAACAGCGCCAGATCGGCCTCGTCCAACCCCTCGGGAGCCGATGCCGCGCCCTTTCCACCCTTCTGGGTGCTCTTGCCCCCGCCTTTGGCGGAGGGCGGGTCCAGCCGCAATTTGACGGTCTGCTGGCCGCGCAAAATCGCGTCACCTGTCGCCGTCAGCTTGAAGCCGCCATGTTCCTCGCTCGCGGTCGCCAGCGCGTCTGCGGCAAAGAGCTGGCGGATGACAGAGGACCAGGCCTGCTTTGTCTTTGCGGCACCGACCCCGAAGGTCTTCACCTGATCATGGCCATTGCGGAGGATGGTGTCGCTGCGCACCCCGGTGAGGACATCCGACAGATAGCCCGCACCAAACCGCTGGCCCGTGCGATAGACAGCCGAGAGCGCCATCTGCGCATCGACCGTGCCGTCATAGAGCGCCACATCGCCCCGGCAGATGTCGCAGCGCCCGCAGGGCTGCGACATCTCGTCGAAGCAGCCAAGAAGCACCTGTCGGCGGCAGGAGGCAGCCTCGCAGAGCATCGTCAGGCGGCCGAAGCGTGCGTGCTCGATCCGTCGCCGCTCGTCGTCGATCTGCTTTTCATCGATCTGCCTGCGACGCAGCGCCATATCTTCGACGCCATAGAGTGTCAGGGTCGCAGCCGGCAAGCCGTCGCGGCCCGCGCGGCCGATCTCCTGATAATAAGATTCGACGCTGCCGGGCATGTCGGCATGGACGACGAAACGCACGTCCGGCTTGTTGATGCCCATGCCGAAGGCCACCGTCGCAGCGACCACGACATCATCCTCCTGCAGGAACCGGTCCTGATTGCGCGCGCGAAGATGTGCATCCATGCCGGCATGATAGGCGACAGCCGGAAAGCCACTTTCCTCCAGCCACGCAGCGATTTTTTCCGTGCGCGCGCGCGACGCGCAATAGATGATTCCGGCCTGACCGCGATGCGCGTTGAGGAAGGTGCCGATCTGTTTCAGCGGCTGGTCCTTGGCCGCAAAACGCAGGTCAATGTTGGGACGATCGAAAGAATGCAGGAAGGTTTTGGGCGGCCTGTCGAAGAGGCGCTCGGAAATGTCATCGCGGGTGTTCTGGTCCGCCGTCGCCGTGAAGGCAATCACCTGCACCGCGCCGATGGCGTCGACAGCCGCTCGGATCTGGCGGTATTCCGGGCGGAAATCATGGCCCCATTCAGACACGCAATGCGCCTCATCAATGGCGATGCGTTTCACGCCGGCACGCGCCAGCGCCTGGTGCAGACCATCCATGGCGAGCCGCTCCGGCGACAGAAACAGCAGGCGCATGGTGCGATCCCGCAAGGCCGCCCAGACGGCATCGTTTTCCTGCGCGTCGTTGGATGAGTTCAGTGAGCCCGCCTGGACGCCAAGTGCGCGCAATTGTTGCAC
This sequence comes from uncultured Hyphomicrobiales bacterium, assembly GCA_903916165.1. Taxonomy (GTDB): domain Bacteria; phylum Pseudomonadota; class Alphaproteobacteria; order Rhizobiales; family Beijerinckiaceae; genus Terripilifer. The sequence goes on from CAIWVR010000204.1 coordinate 3,633, forward strand.
CTGGTCACGCATCAGCGCGATGAGCGGCGACACGACAAGCGTCAGGCCTTCATCCACGAGCGCGGGCAGCTGGTAGCACATTGACTTGCCACTGCCGGTCGGCATGACAGCCATCACAGGACCACCGTCGAGTACGGCGGCAATCACCTCCGCCTGGCCGGTGCGGAAGTTGTCATAGCCAAACACCGATTTCAGCAGCGCATAGGCTTTTTGCGGAAGCTCTGTCATACGAAACGTCTGTCCTGCAGTCTTTTTGGAACTGTCAAAGTGGGGTGACCTGGCCCGGCGTGACGCGAAACATGGTGGCACGCGCGCCAAGTTCGACGAAGGACAAGGGATCGGCTCCCGTCATCCAGACCTGCGCACCAAGTTCGGCCAGCGAGTCAAACAGCGCACCGCGGCGCAAGGGGTCGAAATGGGCGGCAATTTCATCGAGCAGGACCAGGGGCACCAGTCCGCTCATTGATGCCACGAGGCGCGCATGCGCGAGCACGAGGCCAACGAGCAGGGCTTTCTGTTCTCCGGTCGACGAGCGCGCCGCCTCGGCGTTTTTGGGTCCGTGACGCACAACAAGATCGCTCGCCTGCGGGCCAACCAGCGTGCGCCCTGCAGCGGCATCGCGCGCACGGCTGGCGCGCAGCATCGCACGGTAGCGGTCCTCCACCTCCAGCGCCGGCATATCCGGGATGATCGCCTCCAACTCGCCCGCAAGCGCAAGATCCGCCCACGGAAAGGGCGAGTTCGCGTCGCGGCCCAGCTCGATCAGGGCGGCGAGATGCGCCACCGTCTCGCTGCGCGCGGTGGCCACGGCAACCGCAATGCCGGCGATTTCGCGCTCGGCGGCGTCGAGCCAGATGACGTCGACGAAACGATCCTCGAGGAGGCGGTTGCGGTTGCGCAGCGCGCGTTCCAGCGCGGTGACGCGCGGACCATGTTCCGCATCGACCGCCAGCACGAGGCGATCGAGGAAACGTCGCCGGTCGCCGGCGGAGCCGGTGAACAGCCCGTCCATTGACGGTGTCAGCCAGACGACCCGCACATGATCGGCGAAAGCCCGCGCCGAACCAACCGGTGCGCGATCAATGCGGCACTTGCGCGACTGCGGCTGCGTGGAATCGGCATTGTCACGGCCGGAGCCCAGCTGGACGCGGTGCTCCTCATCTTCAAGCTCGGCGGACACCGCCCAGCCGCCACGCCCGCCCTCGCGAGCACAATCGGCAAGATCCGCCCGGCGCAGACCACGGCCCGGCGTCAGGAGCGAAATGGCTTCGAGAATGTTGGTCTTGCCGGCACCGTTCTCGCCGGCAAGCACGACAAGATCGCCGTCAACTTCAAGGTCGAGCGCATCATAGGAGCGGTAGTCGGACAGAATCAGCCGCCGCACCTTCGGGCGGCGAATGGCGGGGTTTCCGGAAAACAGGCTCATTCCCCACACGCATCCTGCGTCCAAACATATCCGGATGGCCGAGGCGTCCCTGGCTTCGTCACACGCGCATCGGCATCAGGACGTAGAGTGCCGCCGCGCCGTCGCGATCCTGGATGAGCGTCGGCGACCCCGCATCGGCGAGCCGGAACAGGGCCGTATCGGAATCAAGCTGGCTCGTGATGTCAAGCAGGTAGCGTGCATTGAACCCAATTTCGAGCGTGCCTGAATCATAGTCGACCTCCAGCTCTTCCATCGCCGAGCCGGAATCCGGATTGGTCACCGACAGCGTCAGGCGACCATCCGTCAGGGACAATTTCACCGCGCGTCCGCGTTCCGACGAAATCGTCGACACACGATCGACCGCTGCCGCGAAGGGCGCACAATCGATGATCAGGCGCTTGTCATTGTTGGTTGGAATGACCCGCGCATAATCGGGGAACGTGCCGTCGATCAATTTCGAGGTGAGCACGACGTCGCCGAAGGTGAAGCGGATCTTCGTTGTTGACAATTCGATCACGACTTCGGCGTTCACGTCCTCGACGAGCTTCTGCACTTCGGCCACAGCCTTGCGCGGCACGATCACGCCGGGCATGCCAGCAGAGCCGGACGGTGCCGGGATTTCAACGCGCGCAAGACGATGCCCATCGGTCGCGACCGCGCGCAGCATGACGTGGCCGTCGACCTCGGTCGTGTGGATGTAAATGCCATTCAGATAATAGCGCGTCTCTTCCGTCGAGATCGCGAATTGCGTCTTGTCGATCAGCTTCTTCAGGTCACCTGCCGCCAGCGCGAAACGGTGCGACAGATCGCCGGCGTTGAGGTCGGGGAAATCGCTTTCGGGCAGGGACTGCAGGTTGAAGCGCGAGCGGCCCGAGCGCAGCAGGAGCCCTCCAGCCTCTCCCGTCATCTCCAGCGAGACCTGCGCGCCATCGGGCAGCTTGCGGACGATGTCATACAGAACATGGGCTGGCAGCGTTGTCGCGCCCGCCTGACCGACATCGGCGGCGAGGCTTTCCGTGACTTCAAGATCAAGATCGGTGGCCCTGAGCTGGAGGTGCCCATTGGCGGCCTGCAACAGGACATTGGCCAGGATAGGGATGGTGTTGCGCCGTTCGACGACGCGGTGCACATGGCCCAGCGACTTGAGAAGCGCCGCTCTTTCGAGAGTGACTTTCATGGACCCTGACCCATTTTCGATACATGCCGCAAATGCCAGCCCAAGAGGCCGGGGCGCGACTTTGACGCGCTGCACGCGATAGAGCAAGCGCCACAGACGCCGTCGCTGCAAAGTCCCCAGCTTTCTGAGGCGATGCTCACCCCGCCGGGACCCTGCCATAGGCGCGCGCAGACTTAACGGGCCCTTAATTGCCCCTGATGTAAGGTTCAAAAAACGCCGTTGTCCAACCTCTTGGAAAGGATGGCGGCTCACGGCGGAGCGGCCCGATGGGAGCCAGTCGACGCGGACCAGGCAGACCGGGCATTCGCAACGAACGCGGTGACGTGCCGCGTGTCGGCCCAGAAGACCGCATCACCGGCGGCCGCAGGCGCGACGACGAGGACAGGCCCATGCCGCGCGGACAGGGACAGAAAAGTCCCGACGGACAGGACGACCCGCCACGCCGCGGCCCCGCGCGCCGGACGGCACCGCGGCGATCCCTTTTTGGCGGGCTCGTCTATTGGGTCTGCGTCTTCGGCGTCTGGGGTGTGATCGCGGTTGGCGGCCTGATTGCCTGGCATGCGTCGCAATTGCCGCCCATCGACAGGCTTGCTGTCCCCAAGCGACCGCCCAACATTGCCATCATGGGCGACGACGGACGCCGGCTCGCCAATCGCGGCGACACCGGCGGCGCGGCGATAAGCCTGCGCGATCTGCCGGCCTATCTGCCCAAGGCCTTCATCGCCATCGAGGACCGGCGCTTCTACCACCATTGGGGCATCGACCCTGTCGGCGTGACGCGCGCTTTTGTGCGCAATATGTCGGGACGCGGTCCCATGCAGGGTGGCTCGACCCTCACGCAGCAGCTCGCAAAAAACCTGTTCCTGACGCAAGAGCGCACCATGGCGCGCAAGGTGCAGGAGGCGATCCTCGCATTCTGGCTGGAGCGCAAGTTCTCGAAGGACCAGATTCTCGAACTCTATCTGAACCGGGTCTATTTCGGCTCGGGTGCCTATGGCGTCGAGGCGGCGGCGCGCAAATATTTCGGCCATGGCGCGCGCGAAACAACGCTGCCGGAGGCAGCCATGCTCGCCGGCCTGATGAAGGCGCCGACCAAACTTGCGCCCAACCGCCATCCCGCCGCAGCAGTAGATCGTGCCTCGCAGGTCATCACCGCCATGGCGCAGGA
>CAIWVR010000205.1 GCA_903916165.1 uncultured Hyphomicrobiales bacterium
AGGATTCGAAGTAGAGGATCCGCTCGAGATCTTTCAGCGTCATGTCGAGCAGCAGGCCGATGCGCGAGGGCAACGACTTCAGGAACCAGATATGCGCAACCGGGGCGGCGAGCGAGATATGGCCCATGCGCTCGCGGCGCACGCGCGACAGCGTGACTTCAACGCCGCACTTTTCGCAGATGACGCCCTTGTACTTCATCCGCTTGTACTTGCCGCACAGGCACTCGTAATCCTTGATCGGACCGAAGATGCGCGCGCAGAAAAGACCATCGCGTTCAGGCTTGAACGTCCGATAGTTGATGGTCTCCGGCTTTTTGATCTCGCCGAAAGACCAGGACAGAATCTTCTCTGGGCTCGCGATAGCGATCTGGATCTGATCGAAGGCCTGCGGAGCCGCGACCGGATTGAAGAGATTCATGACCTCTTGATTCATAACCATCTCCTGAAGCTCGGGCGCGCGCCGCATGTGCGGCCGGCCGTGCCGGATAAATCCTGGTTCAAGTCGGGAGCGCGTTGACGCGCTCCCGCTCTAAAATCGTTACTCGGCGGCTTCGGCCGACGACAGGTCGACCTTTTTCGTCGAGGTGAGTTCGACGTTGAGGCCGAGCGAGCGCATTTCCTTGACGAGCACGTTGAAGCTCTCGGGGATGCCGGACTCGAACGTGTCTTCGCCGCGTACGATCGATTCGTAGACCTTGGTGCGGCCAGCCACGTCGTCCGACTTCACGGTCAGCATTTCCTGCAGCGTGTAGGCGGCGCCGTAGGCTTCAAGCGCCCAGACCTCCATTTCGCCGAAGCGCTGACCACCGAACTGCGCCTTGCCACCCAGCGGCTGCTGCGTGACGAGTGAGTACGGGCCGATCGAGCGCGCATGGATCTTGTCATCGACAAGATGATGCAGCTTCAGCATGTAAATATAGCCGACGGTCACCTTGCGGTCGAACGTATCGCCCGTGCGGCCGTCATAGAGCGTCGACTGTCCGGAAGGGTCGAGACCAGCCTGCTCCAGCATGATGACAATGTCTTCTTCATGCGCGCCGTCGAAAACGGGGGTCGCAATCGGAATGCCGCGACGAAGATTCTCGCCGAGCTCGATGAGCGAGGGCTCATCCATCTCCTTGATCATCTCGTCAGGGCCATAGATGTCGATCAGCTTGTTGCGCAGCGGCTTTGAATCGCCATTGCGCAGATAGGCATTGACGGTCTCACCAACCTGGCGACCAAGACCGGCGCAAGCCCAGCCCAGATGCGTTTCCAGAATTTGTCCGACGTTCATGCGCGAGGGCACACCCAGCGGGTTCAGCACGATGTCGACAGGCGTGCCATCCGCGAGGAACGGCATGTCTTCCTGCGGCACGATCTTTGACACGACACCCTTGTTGCCGTGTCGGCCGGCCATCTTGTCGCCCGGCTGGATCTTGCGCTTCACCGCGACGAAGACCTTGACCATCTTCATCACGCCAGGCGGCAGTTCATCACCGCGCTGCAGCTTTTCGACCTTGTCGAGGAAGCGGCTTTCGAGCCCCTTCTTCGCTTCGTCATATTGCTTCCGCATGGCTTCGATCTCGGTCATGACCTTGTCGTCATCAACCGCGAAGGTCCACCACTGGGAGCGCGGGTATTCTTCGATCGTATCTTTCGACAGCAGGGTGTCGCGCTTGAAGCCCTTCGGCCCCGAGATCGCCACCTTGCCGCTCAGGATCTGGTTCAGACGCGAGTAAACGTTGCGGTCGAGGATCGCGAGTTCGTCGTCGCGGTCCTTGGCAAGACGCTCGATCTCTTCACGCTCAATGGCCTGCGCACGCTCATCCTTGTCGACGCCGTGGCGATTGAACACGCGCACTTCAACGATCGTGCCGGTCACGCCCGGAGGGACGCGCAAGCTGGTGTCGCGTACGTCGGACGCCTTCTCACCGAAGATGGCGCGCAGAAGCTTCTCTTCCGGCGTCATCGGGCTTTCACCCTTGGGCGTGATCTTGCCCACGAGAATGTCGCCGGCCTGAACTTCCGCACCAATATAGACGATGCCCGCTTCGTCGAGATTCTTCAGCGCTTCTTCAGAAACGTTCGGAATGTCACGCGTGATTTCTTCGGGACCGAGCTTCGTGTCGCGCGCCATCACTTCGAACTCGTCGATGTGGATGGAGGTGAACACGTCATCCTTGACGATGCGCTCGTTGAGCAGGATCGAATCTTCAAAGTTGTAGCCATTCCACGGCATGAACGCGACGAGAACGTTGCGGCCGAGCGCAAGGTCGCCGAGATCGGTCGAGGGACCGTCAGCGATAATGTCGCCCTTGCGCACGAATTCGCCCACCTTCACCAGAGGCTTCTGGTTGATGCAGGTTGACTGGTTCGAACGCTGGAACTTCATCAGGCGATAGATGTCGACGCCAGGCTTCGAAGGATCAAGCTCCTCCGAGGCGCGGATCACGATGCGGGTCGCATCGATCTGGTCGATGAAGCCGGTCCGGCGCGCGGCAATCGCCGCACCCGAATCACGCGCCACGATCGCTTCCATGCCGGTGCCCACGAGAGGCGCGTCAGCCTTCACGAGCGGCACAGCCTGACGCTGCATGTTGGAGCCCATCAGCGCGCGGTTCGCGTCATCATTCTCGAGGAACGGAATGAGCGCGGCCGCAACAGAGACGAGCTGCTTGGGCGAGACGTCCATGAAGTCGACGCGCTCGCGCGGCGCCATCAGCACGTCACCCGCGTGGCGACAGATGATGAGGTCTTCGGTCAGCATTTTATTGGCGTCCATGACGGCATTCGCCTGGGCCACGTAATGCTTGGTCTCTTCCATCGCCGACAGATAGATGACTTCTTCGGTCGCCTGCCCGTCTTTCACGCGGCGGTAAGGTGCCTCGATGAACCCGTATTTGTTGACGCGCGCGAAGGTCGCGAGCGAATTGATCAGGCCAATGTTCGGGCCTTCCGGCGTCTCGATCGGGCAGATGCGGCCGTAATGCGTCGGATGCACGTCGCGCACTTCGAAGCCAGCGCGTTCGCGCGTCAGGCCGCCCGGTCCAAGCGCCGACAGGCGACGCTTGTGGGTGATCTCGGACAGCGGGTTCGTCTGGTCCATAAACTGCGAGAGCTGCGAGGAGCCGAAGAACTCGCGCACGGCGGCGGCCGCCGGCTTGGCGTTGATCAGATCCTGCGGCATGACCGTGTCGATATCGACCGAGGACATGCGCTCCTTGATGGCGCGCTCCATACGCAGGAGGCCCAGACGATACTGGTTCTCCATGAGCTCGCCCACCGAGCGAACGCGGCGGTTGCCCAGATGGTCAATGTCGTCGATTTCGCCACGGCCGTCGCGCAGGTCCACCAGCGCGCGCACCACAGCGAGGATGTCGTCCTTGCGCAGGATGCGGGTGGTGTCCGGCGCGTCGAGATCAAGGCGCATGTTCATCTTCACGCGGCCCACGGCCGAAAGGTCGTAGCGCTCGGAGTCGAAGAACAGCGAGTGGAACATGGCCTCAGCCGAGTCGATGGTCGGCGGCTCGCCGGGACGCATGACGCGGTAGATGTCGAACAAGGCCTCCTCACGCGAGGAATTCTTGTCCACGGCGAGGGTGTTGCGGATGTAGGGACCGATATTGATATGATCGATGTCGAGGATCGGCAGTTCCTCGAAGCCCGCTTCCAGCAGGCTCACAAGGGACTTGGCGGTCACTTCATCGCCAGCCTCGGCGAAAATCTCGCCGGTGGAGGGATCATAGAGGTCTTCGGCGATATATTGACCGTAGAGATCCTCGTCGATCGCCTTGAGGAACTTCAGGCCCTTTTCCGCGAGCTGGCGGGCGCCGCGCACGGTGAGCTTCTTGCCGGACTCGAGCACCACTTCGCCCGTATCGGCGTCGATCAGATCTACGGAGGTCTTCACGCCACGCATGCGCTCGGCGTCATAAGGCAC
>CAIWVR010000206.1 GCA_903916165.1 uncultured Hyphomicrobiales bacterium
GATAGGCCGCCGAGACGCCAAGCCCCCCCGCCATAGCCTTGAGAGTGATCGCCCGATCGGCGCGCATGGTGCGCAGCTTCTGTCCGAAGGGAGTCACGGTCGCACCCCTGCGATTGTCCGAGGGCTGCGAAGCCTGACGTAAAGTGCGCCAGACCCGCCATGGCACGGAGCCGCTTCCTCGAACCCGAGAACGACATGGCGCAAATCCGGGGCGCTCAGCCAATGGGGCACCGTCCGGCGCAGGATGCCCCCCTCATAGCCATAGCCGGACTCGTGCCGGAGCGTGTTGGCTCCTTTGCCGGTGACGACAAGGACGACTTTCGCCGCTCCGTTGCGCGCGCGCGCAAGGAAATCTCTCAGGGCGGCATGAGCCTCGTCCTGTCGCATGCCATGCAGATCGATTTTCAGGTCGATCGAGATCTGGCCACGGGACAATCTCTGGCGCAGCCTCCGCTCCAGTGGGGCCAAGGGGAGGGGCGAGGGACGCGACAGGGCTTTGCCCGGCTTTGCCACGCTCTCTCCCGGTGGTGGAGCCATCTCGGCAGGCAAGGGTGCCCGTGAGGGCGGCAAGGTCTCCATCGACTGGGCTTCCGGCACCTGCACGCCCGGACGCGGCTTGATCGTCCGGGTGACCAGCAACCAGAGAGACAGTTCTTCCTTCGACAGCCTCCGTTTTGCGGACGAAGGCCCGCCGTTGCGTCCTGTGGTCATCGAAGGTCGTCCTTCGGCAGAAGCACGAACATGCGCCCGTGATGTCGGACCGATCCCGCCAGATGGCCAGCTTGCGGGCCATCGCCGAAAAACAGATCGGCACGCGCGGGACCGACAATCGCCGTTCCCGTATCCTGTCCAATGACGAGGCGCTTGAAGGATGTGTCATGTGCGGATGACCAGGGCGCGTCGACATCGATCCAGAATGGGAGGCCATAGGGCCACACCGACCGGTCGATCGCGATGGACCGAAAGGGCGTCAATGGCAGGCCCGCAGCGCCAATCGGTCCGGGAGCGGCCGCGTCAGCCGGAGCCGACGAGAAGAAAATGAAGGACTGATTGGTGTGGAGAAGGGCGCGCCCGCGTTCGCCAGGCTCCTGCCCGTTCGCGCGGACCCAGGCCTTCAGCCGCTCGAGCGTCATATCTTCCAGCTTGATGTCGCCGCGCTCGATCAGGATCTTTCCAATTGAGGTGTAGGGCTGCCCGTTTCGACCTGCATAGGTCAGATCGAGCGCCTGGCCATCGTCCAGAACCAGCCGTGCCGAGCCCTGGACATGGATCATGAAGGCTTCGATGGCGTCGGCCACATAGGCGAGCGGCCGTGCCCGTTCACCCAGGGCGCCAGCGTCGATTTCGGCGCGCGTCAAATAAGGAATCAGGGTCCCGTCGGACTGTCGACGGGCAGACGAGAAACCGCGCAGGACCACATTTTCCTGTCCCGGCTCAAGCGTAACGAGATCGTCAGGCCGCGCGAAAAGAGGCTCCCGAAAATGCGCGGTTCTGGTCCGCGAGGCGCGGACCTCCGGCCGATAATAGGCCGTGAAAAACGCCCGGTGATCGCCCTCGCGCGGCAAGATGAGACAGGGGTCGAAATGATCACGCAGATAAGCCGTGATCCGCGCGGCGGTCGTCTCATAACCCAGCGAAAGAGCACGCGCGCTGGCCACCCGCTGCCCTGCGCCCGGCACGACCGCCCTCCGCAATTCGGGAGCCCCCGCGACCACAGCAGCGCATGAGCGGAGGAACGGCGTCCAGAAAGCCGCAACGTCATCTTTGAAGACGCCCGGCAGATCGTCAAACGACATAGGCCTCAGATCGACGGCTGCCTGGAGGGCTCCACCCTGCATCATCTGCCAGAGATCATGTTTTTGACAGGTTCATCACACCCCGGCCTCTGTCGCGACAAGAAGCCAGTTGGGATCGCGTGACGAGGTGTCGCGCGCAAAGGTCCACACGTCGATCATGTCGACCACCTTGTCGGCGCTGCCGTCAATGATCACGGCTGAGCTATCCCGCGTGGCTGTGATCAGCTTCGACTGGAAACGCAGGGAAACCTGCGCCATGGATTCCCGCAATTGCGCATCTTCAATCGTGGTGCGGTCAATGGACACAAATGTCGTGTCCACGGTCTCGCCCCGCTGCTGACGCTCAGCAATGGCCGCAGCAAAGCTTTCGAACACATCCTTCGAAAGCAAATCCTGGAGCGCCTCGCGGTTTCCGGCAGCAAACGACATGATGATCATCTCATACGCCGTCTTGGCACCCTCTATGAAGGTCTTGGGATCAAAATCAGCGTCGACCGCCGCAATGCTCTCAAGAC
>CAIWVR010000207.1 GCA_903916165.1 uncultured Hyphomicrobiales bacterium
ACTGGCTGGAGAAGTTTCTGGCGACCGGCGGCATGGAACCGTAGGGACACGTGAGACGTTCTCCCCTCTCCCGCAGCGCGGGAGAGGGACAAGAGCCCCCCGCTTGACGGACGCCAGCCCGCGCGCCACTTTTCCCTGATGTCAAACTCCGGACAGACTTCCGAGGTCACGCCGCAGGTGCTTCTGCGCGCCTATTCGATCGGCATGTTCCCCATGGCCGAGGGAGCCGACGATCCGACCCTGTTCTGGGTCGATCCGGATCTGCGCGGCATTTTTCCGCTCGACCGCATGAAAGTGTCGAAAAGCCTCGCCAGGACAATCCGCTCGGACGTTTATGACGTGCGGATCAACGAGGATTTCGAGGCGGTGATCGACGGATGCGCAGCCATGACGCCGGACCGTCCCAACACCTGGATCAACCAGCGCATCCGCAAGCTCTACCGCGATCTGTTCGATTTCGGCTTCGTCCATACGGTCGAGGTGTTTTCCGGCCAGGAGCGCGTCGGGGGGCTGTATGGCGTGAAGATCGGCGCTGCTTTTTTCGGCGAGAGCATGTTCCACCGCGCGACCGATGCCTCAAAGGTCGGGCTGATGCATCTGGCCGGGCGGCTGCGTGCCGGTGGCTTTCGCCTGCTCGACACGCAATTTGTGACCCCGCATCTGGCCAGGCTCGGGGCCGTCGAAGTGCCGCGTGACGCCTATCATTTCCTGCTGGACGCGGCCATCGGACAGACAGCTGACTTCAATGTCTGGCCGAAGGGCGACGTCGTCCCCGGCGCGCGGATCCTCGACATTCTGAAAGCCTAGCGGCCGCTTGGAATATTGCCGGGCGGCAGCGCGCCGAACGGAAGCTCGCGCGGCACGGGCGGCCGGGCGGCCGACGGCGGCGATGCCGGTCGCGTTGCGCCACTCTCTGGGCTCCTTGGACCCGGCAAGGGCGGTGCCGGCTGACCGGCGGGGCGAACACCGGGCGCGGGAGCGACCTCGATGACCTGGCCCAGGGCTGGTGCCGCGCCCGTCTGCGGCGAGGCACCGGGGATGACAGGGCGCGCCTGTTGGCGAGGCCGCGCCTGCTGCGACGGCAAAGCGGGCGGCGCTTCTTCACGCAGTTCGACCGTCTCGGGCGGGGTCACGATAATGTCCTTGCCGCCCCGGCAATCGTTCAGCCAGATATCATAGACCGGGTGCTCGACGGCATGCAGACCGGGGCTGGCCGCAAACATCCAGCCGGAAAAGATTCGCTTCGTTTCATGGCTGGTGGTGACGTCCTCGACTTCGACGAAGGTCGTCGTCTGCGGCGCTTCCGTCGGCGGACGCGTGTAGCAGACACGCGGGGTGATTTGCAGCGTGCCAAATTGCACGGTCTCATCGATCGCCACGTCAAAGGTGATGATCCGTCCGGTGATCTTGTCGAGCCCGGCCAAGACAACCGTCGGATGCTTGATCTTGTCGGCAAGCGCAGGCAGGCCACCTGCGAAGACTGTCGCGCCGCCGAGGAGGGAGAGAAAAGCCTTGGCCCTGAATGTCATGCGAACGTCCCGGATGTGCAGCGCGGGGCTTAACATGCCGCCGCGCAACGCGGAAGCACGCTGATGCCTGCGCCATGGGGCAGAAAAAAGGCTGGTGACAGAGAGCGGCTTTCGGCGTCGGGCCGCGCCTGCAGCGCGCAGGGAGAGCGACACCCGAACCCTGTCGATCAGTTGCCGGGCGTCCAGGCCTGATAATCGCCCGTCGCTGCCGGGCGAACGCCCGAGGCCAGCATCGATCCTTCAGGACGATAAGCACCGGCCGTGCCGGTCATATTGGGCTTGTGCGGCATTTCCCAGTCGTGACCGACATAGGTTTCAGCCGTCGGCGGTGTGGCAACCGTGTGATGGAGCCAGCCGTACCAGCCCGGCGGGACAGCAGACCCTTCGCTCGTCCCGGCGAAGATCACCCAGCGACGCTCGAAGCCGAGTGCCGGGTCGAGCTTGCCACCCCTGGTCCGGAAATAGGCATTGCCCGTGTCATCATGGCCGACCAGCTCGCCATGACGCCAGGTGTGGAAACGCGTGTTGAGCGTCTGTCCGTTCCACCAGGTGAAGAACTGGGTGAGCCATGTCAGCATGCTGGACTCCCGAAGGCCGGGGGCCGGGCCGGCCCTGTTGCGGCGCGGAATATGACCCCGCACGCCCGCCCTGTCCAGCGCCAAGCAGGACTTGACGTCTGGCTGATTCGTCCCTCGCAGGCGCAGCCACCCAATGAATGGACGAATCATCCCCGGAGAGAAAAGCCCCCAAAATCAGGTCTGGTCCGCGGGGAAAGGCCGCGATGGCAAAAAATGCGCCTGTGCAAGCGCTGCGATCATGAAAGTAATCAAGAATGCGATCTCTGTGGCCCAAAGGCCGCGCCACGCCCGATCCACACATCCCGCCAGACATCGGCATGCAAGCAGAAACACCCGTTTCGTCATAGACTTAGGATAGCAGAGCAAAATCCATCCCCGCTGTTCACATCAGGCACTACATATAGTCGCGTGCCACAATCGTACCACAAGAGCTTGACGCAGGGCCGGCTTGGGTTCACCTTGGCTCATCGCTGCTCGCCCCCGCTTGGTGCCATGACAGGGCTGCCAGGGAATGAGCAAAGGACGGCGGATTCAGGCTCCCATGGGGCGTTTCCACCGGGTAACCCGGCTATGTTCGAGGGGCCGGGCAGTTTGTCGAGACAATATTTGAAGACTTAATGAGTCGCGGCGACTCCGCGCGGGCGACTCCGTGACTTGGGATTTGGGAAGAAACAGATGCGGATCGAGCGGCGATATACGACGGCAGGCCAAGGCCCCTATGCAAACATCGACTTTCGCAAGGGCAAGAGCGAGATTCGCAACCCGGACGGATCGATTGTCTTCCTGCAGGACAATATTGATGTGCCCGCGACCTGGAGCCAGGTCGCGACGGACGTCATTGCGCAGAAATATTTCCGCAAGGCGGGCGTTCCCGCGCGCCTGAAGAAGGTCGAGGAAAATGACGTCCCCTCCTTCCTCTGGCGCTCGGTCGCCGACGAGGCGGCGCTGGCGGCTCTCCCCAAGGACGAGCGCTATGGCTCGGAGCGTTCGGCCACGCACGTGTTCCACCGCCTCGCTGGCGCATGGACCTACTGGGGTTGGAAGGGCAAGTATTTCAACACGGAAGACGATGCGCTCGCCTTCTATGAAGAGCATTGCGCCATGCTGGCGAGCCAGATCGCCGCGCCCAATTCCCCGCAATGGTTCAACACCGGCCTGCACTGGGCCTATGGCATCGATGGCCCCGGCCAGGGCCATTATTATGTCGACTTCCAGACGAAAAAACTGACCAAGTCGAAGTCGTCCTACGAACATCCGCAGCCGCATGCCTGTTTCATCCAGTCGGTCGCCGACGACCTCGTCAATGAGGGCGGCATCATGGACCTGTGGGTGCGTGAGGCCCGCCTGTTCAAATATGGCTCGGGCACCGGCTCGAATTTCTCCAAGCTGCGCGGCGAGAACGAAAAGCTCTCGGGCGGCGGCAAGTCGTCGGGCCTGATGTCGTTTCTCAAGATCGGCGACCGCGCGGCAGGCGCCATCAAATCGGGCGGCACGACGCGCCGCGCGGCCAAGATGGTCGTCGTCGACGCCGACCATCCCGACATCGAATCCTATATCGACTGGAAGGTGAAGGAGGAGGAGAAGGTCGCCTCGCTCGTCACCGGGTCGAAAATCGTCAAGAAGCATATGAAGGCCGTCCTCAAGGCCGCCGTGAATTGCGAGGGCCCGAACGACGATTGCTACAATCCGGAAAAGAACCCGGCGCTGAAAAAGGCCATCAAAATGGCCCGCCGGGATTGCGTGCCGGACGGCTATATGAAACGCGTCATCCAGTTCGCGCGCCAGGGCTATACCGAGATCCAGTTCGACACCTATGACACCGACTGGGATTCGGAAGCCTATCTGACGGTCGCTGGCCAGAATTCGAACAATTCGGTGCGCGTCACCGACGACTTCCTGCGCGCGGTCGAGACCGATGAGGACTGGAACCTCATCAAGCGCATCGACGGCAAGGTCGCAAAGACCCTGAAGGCCAAGGAGCTTTGGGAAAAGATCGGCTATGCCGCCTGGGCCTCCGCCGATCCGGGCCTGCAATATCACACGACGATCAACGACTGGCACACCTGCCCGGCGTCGGGTCCGATCAATGCGTCGAACCCCTGCTCCGAATATATGTTCCTCGACGATACGGCGTGCAATCTCGCCTCGATGAACCTGCTGACGTTCCGCGATCCGAAGACCAATGTGTTCGACATTACGGGCTATGAACATGCGGTGCGCCTGTGGACCGTCGTGCTCGAAATTTCGGTGCTGATGGCGCAATTCCCGTCCAAGGAAATCGCGCGTCTCTCCTACGAATACCGCACGCTTGGTCTG
>CAIWVR010000208.1 GCA_903916165.1 uncultured Hyphomicrobiales bacterium
GCCGTCAGCAGGCCATCGGTGCGTACAAGACAATTGGAGCCATCGAAGACGAAAGCATCGCCGCGCACGGCATTGCCGTGTTCGTCCTGCGGGCTCAAATTGCGCACCGCCGACCAGGCACCGACGTCGCTCCAGCCGATGTCGGCGGGAATGACCGCCGCCTTGCGCGTGTGCTCCATGACCGCATAGTCGATCGACTTTTTGGGCGCGGCGGCAAAGGCCGCCTCGTCGAGCACGAGAAACTGGAGGTCGCGTTTCGCCCTGGAGACCGCTTCGGCGCAGGCCTGTGCCATCGCGGGCTCGAAGGCGGCGATTTCGTCGCGCATGGTCGCGGCGGAAAAGACGAAATTGCCCGAATTCCAGAGGTAGCCCTGCGCGACATAGGTTTCGGCGGTCGCGGCGTCCGGCTTCTCGACAAAGGCTGCGACCTCGCTGAGGCCGTCGCCGATGGCGGCACCAGGGCGAATGTAGCCATATCCCGTCTCGGCATGGGTCGGCTTGATGCCGAGCGTCACGATGGCGCCCTTCGCGGCGGCCCTGGCCGCCTCCTCGCATTTGGCGACGAGGCCGGCTGTGTCCTGCACGACATGGTCAGCCGCCATCACGATGACGACGGCGTCGGGATCGCGCGCCAGCGCGAGTTCGGCGGCCACCGCGATGGCCGGGCCGGAGTCGCGGCGCACCGGCTCGAGCACGACCTCGGCGATCACGCCGGCCTGCGCCAGCTGTTCGGCGACGAGGAAGCGGTAGGCGTGGTTGGTGATCACGATCGGCCGGTCAAAGGCTGGCGCGCGCGCCAGAATGCCCGCCACGGCCTGGAAGGTCGACTGCTCGCCAAACAGCTTGAGAAACTGCTTGGGATAGCTCTCTCGCGATTCCGGCCACATGCGTGTTCCTGCGCCGCCGCACATGATGACGGGAATGATGGTCATAACGGATCTTTCCTCTTCACGTTTCCCGGGGAGCCGGACGAAGCCTCAAAGACCGCTATCCCAGGAAGGCCGCCCTTGTCCATCGCCGGGACCGCCAGGCGATAGATCTGTCCAAGACGACTAGGCGCACCCCTGCGGGACCGTGTATGGATACCGGCAGAACCTTCAGCTTGATCCAAGGATATCGGGGGCCCTATGCCACGCATTACAAAGAGAATTCTGGTTACGGGTGGCGCAGGATTCCTCGGCTCCCATCTGTGCGAGCGGCTGCTCGCTGCCGGAGACGAAGTCCTTTGCGTGGACAATTTCTTTACCGGAACGCGCCACAACGTCCATCATCTGCTCGACCATCCGCGCTTCGAACTGCTGCGCCACGATGTGACCTTCCCGCTCTATGTGGAAGTCGACCAGATCTACAATCTCGCCTGCCCGGCCTCCCCGATTTTTTACCAGATGGACCCCGTCCAGACGACCAAGACAAGCGTTCTGGGTGCCATCAACATGCTCGGCCTCGCCAAACGCCTGAAAATCCCCATGCTTCAGGCGTCAACGTCGGAGGTCTACGGCGACCCCGAAGTCCATCCCCAGCGCGAGGAATATTGGGGACACGTCAATCCGATCGGTCTTCGGGCCTGCTATGACGAAGGCAAGCGTTGCGCCGAGACACTGGTGTTCGACTATGTCCGCCAGCATGCCGTCGCCGGCAAGGTCATGCGGATCTTCAACACCTATGGCCCTCGCATGAAGCCCAATGACGGGCGCGTGGTCTCTAATTTCATTGTCCAGGCGCTGCGCGGCGAGGACATCACCATCTATGGCGACGGGTCTCAGACCCGCTCGTTCTGCTATGTCGACGACCTGATCACGGGCATGGTCAGCCTCATGGCAACGCCAGCCGATGTGCACGGGCCGATCAACATCGGGAACCCCAACGAATTCACCATGCTGGAGCTGGCAAAGCTGGTTCTCGACATGACCGGATCGCGCGCCCGGGTCGTCCATATGCCCCTACCTGCCGATGATCCCAAGCAGCGCCGTCCTGACATCGCAAAAGCGCGCGAGCTCCTTGGCTGGGAACCGACGATCCAGCTGCGAGAGGGCCTTGCCGCGACGATCGCCTATTTCCGCAATGTCATCGATGAATAGACGAAACGGTATCTTTCGGGCTAGCACTCCCTTGAAGTGCTGGTCCGGGGCGGGTCGAAAAGGTTGCGGTCAATCATGAAGCCAATGATCGTCAGTTATTGGGAAGGCAAACTGTCGTGGCTGGAACGACTTAGCTTTGCCACCATGCTGGCGATGGGACACTCCGTTCAGGTCTTCACCCGCGATGTGCCTCCCCTGCGCGCGGCGCTTGAGGGCATTGATGTTTTCGACGTGCGCGATGTCCTGCCAGACGAGGCCCCGGCCGTTCTTTATCATGAACAGAAGCATTTCGCGCTTTATGCCGACATTGTCAGGATCGCGCTGCTGCGGCAATCACGCGGCCTGTGGTGCGATGCCGATTGCATCCTCCTGAATGCCCTTGCGCAGCCCAGCGACTACGTCATGGGCTGGCTCGACGAGGGGCGGCGAATCAACAATGCTGTCTTGTATATGCCCAGTGATTCCAAACTGCTGGAAACCTACTGGCAGGCGATCACGGCTATTCCCGTGCGGGCACCCTGGGCAACGCTGCGCGTGCGGGTGCTGCGGGAATTGAGCATTTTGCGCGGAAATGATTTTCCACGGGACATCGAAGACATGAGCATCGGGCCGCGCGCGCTCACCTATTTTGTCGAGCGCTCGGGCCTGACGTCGCACGCATCGCCGCAAGCGCGCTTTTATCCCTTGCGCGACAGCCAGACGCATCTGCTGATTGACGCCGATGACCGCGCCGCGCGCGCAATGATCGGTCCCGAAACAGAGGTCGTGCATGCGTGGCATGGCAAGTTGAAGCGGCTCAAGGCCCTTGATGCGCCTCCGCCCGTGACCAGCTGGCTTGGCCAGCAATGCACGACCTACGGAATCCGCTGAATACACCTCAGGCGTGGTGGGCGACGAAGTCCCGATAGGCCCTTTGGAGACCATCGCCAAGGCTGGTTGACGCCGTCCAGCCGAGCGACGAAAGCCGCGACACATCCAGCAATTTGCGTGGCGTGCCATCAGGCTTGGTCGTGTCGAAGGCGAGCGCGCCCTGAAATCCGACAATTGCCTTCACCGTCTCGGCCAGGTCGCGGATGGTGAGGTCGTGACCAACGCCAATATTCACCAGCGGTGCCAGCCCATCGTTGCGATCCTGCCCGAGCAGGGGAATGTAGCGTGCATCGGGGAGGTTCATGAGGTGAACGCAGGCGTCTGCCATGTCGTCGCTGAACAGGAATTCGCGGCGCGGCGACCCGGTGCCCCAAATGGTGACGCTCGACGCGCCGGCCGCCTTGGCCTCGTGCAGACGACGGATCATCCCCGGGATCACATGTGAGTTTTCAGGGTGGTAGGTATCCCCCGGGCCATAGAGATTGGTCGGCATGACGGCGAGATAGCGCGTCTGGAACTGGCGATTGTAGCTCCAGCACATTTCAATGCCGGCAATCTTGGCGAGCGCATAGGCGCGGTTCGTTGGCTCCAGCGGCCCGGTCAGGAGATGCTCCTCCTTCATCGGCTGCGGCGCCAGCTTTGGGTAGATGCAGCTCGACCCCAGAAACAGCAGGCGCTCGACGCCCACCGCATGCGAGGCCTGGATGATGCTGCTCTGAATTGCGAGGTTCTGGGCAATGAAGTCGGCCGGAAAGGCATTGTTGGCGTGAATGCCGCCCACCTTTGCCGCTGCGAGAAAGACATAATCGGGCCGCTCCGCGTCGAAAAAAAGCCGCGTGGCAGAGGGATCCGTGAGATCGAGCATATCGTGGCCACGCGTCAGGATGCGCGTGTAGCCGCCGTTCTGCAAGCAGCGGACGATGGCCGATCCGACCATGCCGCGATGCCCGGCGACGAAAATCCTGGCGTCCTTGCGCATGCCCGCGCCCTCATCACTCATGATGATCCATCGACTTGTAGCCATGCTTGGTAATCAGCTCGTCGCGTTCTGCGCTGTTCAGATCTTCGCGGACCATTTCCGAGACCAGTTCGGCGAAGGTGATCTTGGGCGTCCAGCCCAGTTTCTCGCGCGCCTTGGTGGCGTCCCCGAGCAGCGATTCAACTTCCGTCGGTCGAAAATAGCGTGGATCAACCGCAACGATGCAGCGGCCCGTGGCGTCATAGCCTTTCGACCCGGCGCCTTCACCTTCCCAGCGGAGGGAGATGCCAAGCTCCGTTGCCGCAGCCGCGACAAAGTCACGCACGCTGTACTGGATCCCGGTGGCGATCACGAAATCTTCCGCGGTCTCCTGCTGCAGCATCAGCCATTGCATCTCGACATAATCGCGGGCGTGGCCCCAGTCGCGGCGGGCGTCGAGATTGCCGAGATACAGGCATTCCTGCAGGCCGAGCTTGATGCGTGCCAGCGCGCGCGTGATTTTGCGCGTGACGAAGGTCTCGCCGCGAATCGGCGACTCGTGATTGAAGAGAATGCCGTTGCAGGCATAGATGCCGTAGGCTTCACGATAATTCACCGTGATCCAGTAGGCGTAGAGCTTGGCGACCGCGTAGGGACTGCGCGGATAAAAGGGCGTCGTCTCCTTTTGCGGGGTCTCCTGCACCAGCCCGTAAAGTTCCGACGTGCTGGCCTGGTAGAATCGTGCCTTCTTCTCAAGGCCGAGAATGCGGATCGCCTCAAGGACGCGCAGGGCACCAAGCGCGTCCGAATTGGCCGTGTATTCCGGTTCTTCGAAACTGACGGCGACATGGCTCTGGGCGGCGAGATTGTAAATCTCATCCGGCTGGACCTGCTGGATGATGCGCACAAGCGACGATGAATCGGTCATGTCGCCATGGTGGAGAATGAACCGCCGTCCCGCCTCATGCGGGTCCTGGTAGAGATGATCGATTCGGTCGGTGTTGAAGAGCGAGGTCCGGCGCTTGACGCCGTGCACTTCGTATCCCTTCGAGAGCAGCAATTCGGCAAGATAGGCGCCATCCTGACCGGTCACGCCGGTAATAAGTGCAATTTTCATGGCGCTTCAATCTACTCCCGTGACGCACAAGGCTCTCTGTCGGCGCTTTATACCAGCAGTCCCGCGCCATTGCGATGGCCGCCCGGCACCCACATGTCGCCGCCCAGCCCAAACCGATGGGCCTGACCCAGAAATATCTGGTAAATATTAAATTACTCATGGATTTAACTCAATCTTTTGAGATACTTAAATGTAAGTTACAATGGTTTTATCGAATCAATGGGAGGGTTTTTGATGTGTGAGAAATGCTCCGGCCAGTTGGGCCGTCGCTCGTTCCTGAAACTTGCCGGCGCAGCCGGCATTGCCGCCGGCATCGGGGCCGGACTGGCACCGTTTTCCGCCCGCGCGTCAGGCGCGACAACTCATGTCACCGCCGATGAGGCGCTGGCCCGCTTGAAGGCGGGAAACACGAAATTTGTGACGTCCCCGCAATTGTGCGAAGCCGATCTGGCCGCAACCCGCAAAACCTCTGCACCGAACCAGGAGCCTTGGGCGGCCATTCTGGGATGCGCGGACAGCCGTGTGCCCCCTGAACTTCTGTTTGGCGGCCTCAATCTTGGCGAAATTTTCGTCGCCCGAAATGCCGGGAACATGGCTGATACCGCAACAATGGGTACGCTTGAATATGGCGCGCTCGCGCTGGGCATTCCTCTGATTGTTGTCTTGGGTCACGAGCGCTGCGGCGCTGTCGCGGCCGCCTGCGACATGGTCAGCAAGAAAGCCAAATTCCCCGGCTCCATTGGTCCGATGGCGAAGGCCATTTCGCCGACGGCGCGGGACCTGCTCGGCAAGCCCGGTGATTTCGTCGAAAACGTTTTGCGCGAGAGCGCCCGACGGACGGCGCGGTTGATCGCCAGGAGTCCGGTCATCGCGCCGCTCGTGAAGTCCGGCAAGGTCAAGATCGTCACCGCCCGTTACGGTCTGAACGACGGCCTGGTCGATTTCTACGCCTGATAGTCAAGGGCGGACGGGCATTTTTCGGGTCCGTTCGCCCTTATTTTGATCACTGGATGTGATGTTCCTGCAACAGTCGAGACTTAACGTACAATTAACCATATTGTGGAGAAACGTAACGTTAAGTGTATGTAAATTCGGATAGCTTGGTCGCACAGGGAGTTGTGGCGCTCCCGATTCTATTAGGAGAACACCTGTGGTCGCACAGCTGAGAGAACTCGCAGATTTGGTTGGTAGTCAGCGTGACGTCCGCATGAAGCCTGCGCATGAGCGCATTTCGGGGACGTCTTTCGGGCGCACAACTCGTAGCCATGCTGGCGCATTGGTCGACAACGACCTGCGCGACGCAACAGACCTTGTGTCGAAGGCTGCCGACACCATCGCAGAGATGGCTCGCCGCAACCAGGAACTCGAGGCAGCTGCCTCGCGTGCTGTCTTGCATTACAAGTCCGAAGCCGAATCCGCCAACAAGCGGAACACGGAGCTCGGCACGCGTCTTGAGTCGCTCGAAAACGACTTCCAGATGCAGGTCCATGAGTTCCAGAGCCGCCTTGAAGATCTTCAGGGGCGCCTGACAACCACGATCGCCTCGCTGGAAGAAAAGACCCGCGATGCGGAATTCGCCAATGAGTGGCTGGTGTATCTCTCGACGGAAATTCGGCAGCGTCTCGCCGATGCCCCCTCGAAGCTGGCGGAAATGTCGCGCGATGTCCGGGCCCGTCGGTTCGAATTTCAGCTCGACTAAGGTCCATTTTTGTTCTATTGCGTAAATTGTGAGTTGCGTCGGGCGCCCGATCCGCGGGCGCCCTGGCGCCCTTGGGGCGGTTTTTTCGCCTTCGGGTGTCCGGGAGCCTGGGTTCAGGCAGTTAGCGGGGCGGTCTGTGGAAAAGCAGGCAGGCTCAATTGAGCCATCAGATTTGAAAGAGGTTGCCGGCTTGGTCAAGCAGGCCGCCCATGTCATCGACCAGATGATGTCCCTCAACACCTCCATAGATCTTGCGGCGGCCAATGCGGTTTCGCAATATCGCAAAGATGCGCAGGCTGCTGCGGAGGCCGCGCAGCTTCTGGTATCTCGTGCGCGCTCGGAGGACGGCGACCGTGATTCACTGATCTCGTCTCTGACCTCCCGGGTCGAAGAGCTTGAGGAATTGGTCAGCCGGCAGAAGGGGGAGATCGAGGCGCTGCGCCTGCTGGTCTGGCCCAATGCAACCGGGTTGCACGCCAGGACATCAAGGGGCCCCCGCCCCCCAAAGTAACAAAATGTGTTGTATTAACTTTTTTTGATGTTACAGTAAGATCCCGGATGTAATTTCATCCGCTATAGTGATTTAATCCAATCAACGGATTCATCCCCCAAGAGATCCGTGAGGAGCAGCCCTGGTACCTCTGATTGCTGCCGCGATCCGGTACAGGAAACTCTTGTCTCCGAACCCGCCCCGCATCGACATGCCGGGCGGGTTTTTTGTCTCAATGATATGATGAGGGACCAAGGCCGCGAGGCCGA
>CAIWVR010000209.1 GCA_903916165.1 uncultured Hyphomicrobiales bacterium
CCATGGACGAGGGCCTGTCGCGCGCCGTCCTGAAGGTCTTCGTCGAGCTTCATCGCCAGGGCCTCATCTACAAGGACAAGCGCCTTGTGAACTGGGACCCGAAGCTGCTGACCGCGATCTCTGATCTCGAGGTGCAGCAGGTCGAGACCAAGGGGCACCTGTGGCACTTCAACTATCCGCTCGAAGGCGCGGTCTACGACGCCGAGGATGCTGCGACCTTCATCACGGTGGCGACGACGCGGCCTGAGACCATGCTGGGCGATACGGCGGTTGCCGTGCATCCCGAGAACGAGAAGCTCGGCCACCTCATCGGCCGCAACGTCGTGCTGCCGCTGGTTGGCCGCCTCATTCCGATTGTCGGCGATACTTATGCCGACCCGGAAAAAGGCACCGGCGCGGTGAAAATCACGCCCGCGCATGATTTCAATGACTTTGAAGTCGGCCGTCGCCATGACCTGCCGCTGATCAACATCCTGAACGCCGAAGGCCAGATGCTGCTCGAGGCCAACGAGGCGTTCAGCGCCGGCCTTTCGCCGTCCGACGATTTCGCCGCCGTCATGGGCCTGCAGGGCGTCGACCGCGCGCAAGCCCGCAAGGCCATTGTCGCCATGATGGAAGAGCGCGGCCTGTGCCCGCTGATCGAACCGCATCTGCACCAGGTGCCGCACGGCGACCGGTCCGGCGTCGTCATCGAGCCGTGGCTGACCGACCAATGGTATGTCGACGCGCATAAGCTGGCGCAGCCGGCGCTGGCCGCCGTGCGCGACGGTCGCACCAGCTTCATCCCGAAGAATTGGGAGAAGACCTATTTCGACTGGCTGGAGAACATCCAGCCGTGGTGCATCTCGCGTCAGCTCTGGTGGGGTCACCAGATCCCGGCCTGGTACGCGCCCGATGGGGAAGTCTTCGTCGCCATGTCCGAGGACGAGGCGCATGAGGCGGCTGAAAAGCACTTCGGCCGCAAGGTCGAACTGGTGCGCGACGAAGACGTGCTCGACACCTGGTTCTCCTCCGCGCTGTGGCCCTTCTCGACGCTCGGCTGGCCCGACGATGCGCCGGAGGTGAAGCGCTATTACCCGACCAGCGTGCTGGTGACGGGCTTCGACATCATCTTCTTCTGGGTCGCCCGCATGATGATGATGGGCCTGCATTTCATGGGCGAGATCCCGTTCCACGACATCTACATCCATGCGCTCGTCCGGGACGAGAAGGGCGCGAAAATGTCGAAGTCGAAGGGCAATGTCATCGACCCGCTCGACCTGATCGAAAAGTTCGGGGCCGACGCCTTGCGCTTCACGCTCGCTGCCATGGCGGCGCAGGGCCGCGACATCAAGCTCGCGACCTCGCGCGTCGAAGGCTACCGCAATTTTGCGACCAAGCTCTGGAACGCCGCCCGCTTCGCCGAGATGAACGGCTGCGCGCGCATCGACGGTTTTGCGCCCCATGACGTCAAGGCGGACGTCAACCGCTGGATTCTGGGCGAAGCCGAAAAAGCCGTGGCCGAAGTGACTGCCGCGATCGAGGCCTATCGCTTCAACGATGCGGCCAATGGCGTCTACCGATTCGTCTGGAACATTTTTTGTGACTGGTATGTCGAGCTCTCCAAGCCCGTCCTGCAGGGCGAGGACGGCGCGGCCAAGGAC
>CAIWVR010000210.1 GCA_903916165.1 uncultured Hyphomicrobiales bacterium
CAGGGTGATCTCGCCCTCCCGGTCCGCCACAGCGCAGTCGAGCGCCTTGACCGTGGCAAAGGGGTTCTGGCGAATGTTGTAGGTTAACCGTTCGAAGACCAACGGATTGGGCTCGATCGCCAGAATGCGCGCCCGCGGCCCCGCCAGCGCGGCCATGAACAGCGTATAGCCGCCGACATTGGCACCAATATCGACGAAACGGGCATCGTCGCTGGCATAGGTGGCAAGCAGCCGCCGCTCCGCCGGATCGAAATATTGCGGCGTGAACAGAATTCGCTTTTCACATGTATTGTTATATGGATAGAGCCGCATCCGGGCACCGAAGGCCTCGACGTCCATGGGCCGGGCACCAAGCGCCCGCACCGCAATGGCGCGCAAGATGAAGGCGCGGCGCATGCCTGACCAGCTTGTCGAGCAATTGCGTGTCATATCGAGCATCGAGGCCGACACTCCCCGCGGGGCGTAACGGCCAAAAACCGAGAGGTCGTTGGAGATCAGTCTCAACATGGCATGTCCGGGGGCAGGCTGCATTGTAGCATGCCCCGGAATCGAAAAGCCAGCCTTGGTGCCCAAACCGGGGTTGCGCGGCGTGCGAACATGCTTAGATTCGAAGCTCTGACCATGCGCGGCTTGCGCATCCCTCCTTTTGACTGATGGAAGCACAATGACTTTTGTGGATGCCACGCAGGTGCCCAACCGAAAGACCGGTCAAATCAAGCTTCACGGCCTTGAGGATTTTGCGGCCATGCGCAAGGCCGGACGTCTGACCGCCGAGGCGCTGGACATGCTGAGCGACAAGGTCCAGCCCGGCGTCACCACCGAGACACTGGACCGGCTCGCCTTCGAATTCGCGATGGATCATCGTGCCTACCCTGCCCCGCTCTCCTATCGCGGCTATCGCAAGTCAATCTGCACCTCCATCAACCATGTCGTCTGCCACGGCATTCCCGACGAAAAGCCACTGCGCGATGGCGACATCGTCAACATCGACGTGACGCTGATCGTCGACGGCTGGCACGGCGATTCCAGCCGCATGTATAATGTGGGCCAAGTGCCCCGCCGCGCCGAGCGGCTGGTCGAGGTGACCTATGAGGCCCTGATGCGCGGCATCGCCATGGTCAAGCCCGGCAACACCACCGGCGACATCGGTGCCGCCATCCAGGAATATGCGGAAGCCGAGCGCTGCTCCGTGGTGCGCGAATTCTGCGGCCACGGCCTTGGCCGCCTGTTCCATGACGAACCCAATATCCTGCACTATGGGCGGCGCGGTGACGGCATCGTGCTGAAACCGGGCATGTTCTTCACCATCGAGCCGATGATCAACCTCGGCCGCCCGCATGTGAAAGTCCTCGCCGATGGCTGGACGGCTGTCACGCGCGACCGCTCGCTGACCGCGCAGTTCGAGCATACGATCGGCGTGACGGCTGATGGCTGCGAGATCTTCACCTTGTCTCCGGGGGGCTTCACGCAGCCCCCTTATCTCGTCCCGACATGAGCGGGAGATCCGGCGGCGCCGACGCCAAGGGCGCATCCGGAGAGCCGCATTATCGCGGCCATCGCGATCGCCTGCGGGCGCGCTTTGCGGAGGCTGGCGAACGCGGCCTGCCCGATTATGAACTGCTCGAACTCGTGCTGTTCCGCTCCATTCCGCAACGGGATGTGAAGCCCATCGCGAAAGCGCTGATTGCGCGGTTCGGGTCCTTCGCCGAGGTTCTCGGCGCGGCTCCGGAACGGCTGCAGGAAATCGACGGCGTCGGCCAATCCTTGTCGCTCGACCTCAAGATCCTCGAAGCCGCGACGGTTCGCATGACGCGCGGCGCCCTGCGCGAGCGCCCTGTCCTCGGATCCTGGGCGGACGTGCTCGCCTATTGCCGCGCCGCCATGGCCTTTGCCGAGCGTGAGGAATTCCGGCTTCTGTTTCTTGACAAGCGCAACGGCCTGATCGCCGACGAGGTCCAGGGCTCGGGCACCATCGACCACACGCCGGTCTATCCCCGCGAGATCGTGCGCCGCGCGCTGGAACTCAGCGCCACGGCCATCGTGCTCGTGCACAATCACCCCTCGGGCGATCCCACACCATCCTCCGCCGACATCCGCATGACGCAGGAAATCATCGCCATTTCCGCTCCGATGGGCATCACCGTGCACGACCACATTATTGTCGGACGCAATGGCCATGCGAGTTTCAGGGGACTGAAACTGATCTGATCTGCAACGGATTTTCTTAATTGTTTGACGGCACGATGGACCCATTGTTTTCGAGGTCATTTTTCAGGATGTTTTCGATCGGCTCCAGCGATCCGGCGGGATCGCCCCAGACGCCCTGGCTCATCAGGATCGGCATCTTTTCAGCGGGTGCCATGGCGGCCGCGCTGGTCATGGCACTCTGGGCGATGTTGGTGACCGACGCGGGCGCGGCACCGGGGGCCGTGGCCCTTCTGCTGTGCGGGACAGCGGCATCCATCGCCAGCGCATGTCTCGTCAGCCATGTCATCTTGCGCCTTGCGGAGCGTGAACAGCGCGCGGCCAGCGACGCCGGGCATGACCTGCTGTCAGGACTGGCCAACCGAAAGCTTTTCCACAGCTGGATCGATTACGAGCTTGCCCGCCGCCGCCGCGAGGGCTCTCGCTTTGCGGTCATGTATCTCGACATTGATCATTTCAAGGACATCAACGACCGTCATGGCCACGACGCCGGCGACCGCCTGATCGTTGAGGTCGCGCGCCGGTTGTCGGACACCCTGCGCCCGACGGACCGGCTCGCACGTTTCGGCGGCGATGAATTCGCCATCCTGCAAAGCGGCGTGCGCACCATAAGCGATGCGGAGGCACTCGCGAGCCGTATCGTGGACGCCATGCGCCAGCCCTTCTCGCCTGGACGCATCGAGGTGACGTCCAGCGCCTCCATCGGGATCGCCATGTGTCCGGACAATGCGGAAAGTCGCAATGATCTGATGAAGCTTGCCGATCTTGCGCTGTATCGCGCGAAGAAGGACGGGCGCGACCGCTTTGCCTTTTTCGACGCGCGCATGGGCGAGGATCTCGCACGGCGGCGCAGCTTCGGCCTCGAGCTCGCGGCGGCGATCGCAAGCGACAGCCTGTCGCTCGAATACCAGCCAGTCTTTCGCGTGGGCGACCGCAAGATGCTGGGCATTGAGGCACGCCTGCGCTGGGCGCATCCGCAACGCGGCCTGATTGACGCGGCCGACATGACCAGCATTGCCGAAGAACGCGGCCTCCTGCTGCCGCTGGGCCATTGGGTGCTTCAGCATGCGTGCATGCAGGCGCGAGCGTGGCCGGATCTGCGACTTTGCGTGTCCGTTTCGCCGGTGCACTTCAGATATCGCGACTTTGCCGCCCAGGTGCTGAAGGTCATCCATGAAACAGGCCTCGACCCGGCGCGCCTCGACCTGTGTATCGACGAAAGCTGCCTGCTGGGGGCCAAGGCCGAGGCCATCGCCGGCATGAAGATCTTGCGACAGGAGGGCGTGCGATTCACGCTCGCCCAATTTGGTGCGGGCGTCGCCAGCCTGAATTATGTCCGGCAATTTCCGCTCAGCCGCATCAAGATCGACCAGCAATGGACGGACGTTTCGCCTGACACGCCCGCAAATGCCGCTGTCCTGCATTCCCTCATTCATCTTGGACGCGCGCTGGGCCTGACCGTGGCCGCCGACGGGATCGAGGCGGAACAACAGGCGCATGACCTCGCCACGTTCGGTTGCGATGAAGTGCAGGGTCGCCTGCTCTCGCGATACGTTTCGGGCGAGGAGGTCACGACGCTGGTCTGCACGACGACC
>CAIWVR010000211.1 GCA_903916165.1 uncultured Hyphomicrobiales bacterium
CTTGCCGACGCGAAGGTTCTCTTCGATCGAGCGGGCAAACAGCATGGGCTCCTGGAACACCACGCCGATGTTTCGCCGCAGCGACACCAGCGTCATGTCGCGAATGTCGATGCCGTCGATCCTGACTGCGCCATGCAGCGGGTCGAACACGCGGTGCAGCAGGCTCAACGTCGTCGACTTGCCCGAGCCCGTCGAGCCGACCAGCGCGACCGTCTCGCCCGGCTCCACAATGAAGGACACGTCCTGTACCGCCGTGCGGCGCCCGTCATAGCTGAAGGTCACATGCTCAAAGGCCACGCGCCCGCGCAGGCGCCCGGCATCCTGCGCACCAGCCTTGTCGTTCACGCCGGGCAGCGTGTCGAGAACATGGAAGAAATCCTGCAGTTTCGGCGTCAGCAGGAAGCCCGCATTGACGAACCCGACGATCTGCTCAAGCCGACCGATCAGCATGGTCGCGAAACTCATGAAGGCAACAATCTCGCCGATGGTCGCGAGCCCGCGCATATGCAGCCAGGTGCCGAGCAGGAAAATGCCGACGAGGGTCAGCGTCGCAGACGCCCGCGTCGCCACGGCCGCCAGCGCCCACCACGACAGGACCGGCATTTGCGCGCTGAGCACATCGTCAATGATGCGGCGCATGGCAAATGTCTCAGATTCCACACGCGTAAAGCTCTGGATCACCGGCACATTGCCCAGCGCGTCGGACGCGCGTTCGGCAAGGTCCGTGTTGAACTTCTCGACCCGGCCCTGCATGCCCTCCGTGCGGCGCAAAACGAAGGTTGTCAGCAGCCCGAAGAAGATCACCAGCACGATCAGCAAGCCCGACAGCCGCCAGTTCACAAACAGCGACAGCGGCAGCATGACGCCCAGCGCCATCATCGATGCGCAATTCTCGCGGAAGAACGACAGCCACATCGACGCCATGCCATTGGCACCGTCGAGCATGGTTTTCAGCAGGCGGCCCGAATGGCTGGCGGTGTGAAAACTCAGCGGCAGATGCAGAACGTGCTCGAAATAGGTGCCCGTGACGGCCAACCGCCTGCGATGCGACAGGCGATCAGAATGCAGGGCGACCAGCACGGCGGACGCAATGGTGAACAGGCCGAAGCCAACCCAGGCAGCAATCAGCGGCAGCAGGCTATCCCATTGAATGGCAGCCGGATCGTTCTGCCCTGCGGCGAGCTTGTCGATGATCCGCCCGAACAGCACCGGCTCCGCGAACTGGGCGGCGGCCAATGCGAAATTGGCGATCACCAGAACGACCGCCAGGCGATATTCACTGCCGAGTTCCTTCAGGACACGGATGTAAACCCGGACAAAATTCATGTTCCGCTGACCCGCCCCGTCGTTTCCCACAAGGCGCAGCATAAGCGATTGAGACAACAGAGGCCATGGCCCAGCCATGCCGCCC
Source organism: uncultured Hyphomicrobiales bacterium (assembly GCA_903916165.1). GTDB lineage: Bacteria > Pseudomonadota > Alphaproteobacteria > Rhizobiales > Beijerinckiaceae > Terripilifer. The sequence goes on from CAIWVR010000211.1 coordinate 1,412, forward strand.
ACCCTCTCTCGGGTCATGCCGCAGGTGCGAAAAGAGCTTGGTTTCCGCAATCCATCCGCCTAACTTCAGCAAAAGTTTGCAGGGGAGCCCGGCGACGGTCATGAGGAAAGTTTATTCTGACGCGACATCCGCGCTGGCGGGTCTTCTGAAGGACGGCATGACCGTCATGTCCGGCGGCTTCGGCCTTTGCGGCATTCCGGAAACGCTGATCCTGGCGATCCGCGAAGCGGGCGTGAAAAACCTGACGGTCATTTCCAACAATGCCGGCGTCGACGGCATCGGCCTCGGCATCCTGCTCGAGACGCGCCAGATCCGGAAGATGATCTCGTCCTATGTCGGCGAGAACAAGCTCTTCGCGCAGCAATTTCTGGCTGGTGAACTCGAGCTCGAATTCACTCCGCAAGGCACCCTGGCCGAGCGCATCCGCGCCGGTGGTGCCGGTATCCCGGCCTTCTTCACCAAGACCGGCGTGGGCACCATGATCGCCGAGGGCAAGGACCTTCGCACATTCGACGGCGAGACCTTTGTCATGGAGCGCGGTCTCGTGGCCGATATCGCCATCGTCCATGCATGGAAGGCCGATACGGAAGGCAATCTCGTCTACCGGAAGACGGCGCGAAACTTCAATCCGATGATGGCCACCGCGGGCAAGGTCACGATCGCGCAGGTCGAACATCTCGTCCAGCCCGGGCAGATCGACCCCGACCACATCGTCACCCCCGGCATTTTCGTCCAGCGCCTCGTGCATGTACAAAACGCCGAAAAGCGCATTGAGCAGCGCACCACCCGCAAGCGCGCCTGAGGAGATCGACATGGCCTGGACCCGTGATGAAATGGCCGCGCGCGCCGCGCAGGAGCTGCGTGACGGCTATTATGTGAACCTCGGCATCGGCATCCCGACGCTGGTGTCCAACCATATTCCCGACGGCATGACGGTGCAGTTGCAGAGCGAGAACGGCATGCTCGGCATGGGGCCTTTTCCCTATGAGGGCGAAGAGGACGCCGACCTGATCAATGCCGGCAAGCAGACGATCACGGAATTGCCGACGACGAGCTATTTCTCGTCAGCCGAATCCTTCGCCATGATCCGGGGCGGCCACATCGACCTGTCCATCCTGGGTGCCATGCAGGTCGCAGAGAACGGCGATCTCGCGAACTGGATGATCCCTGGCAAGATGGTGAAAGGCATGGGCGGCGCGATGGATCTCGTCGCCGGTGTCAAAAAGGTCGTGGTCGTGATGGAGCATGTCGCCAAGGACGGCCCCAAACTCCTGCACCGCTGCAACCTGCCGCTGACGGGTTCGGCCGTCGTCGACCTGGTGATCACGGACCTCGCGGTCTTTGCCATCGACAAGGCAGGCCAGGGCGGGATGACGCTGATTGAAATCGCGCCTGGCGTCACGCCCGCAGAGGTGCGCGAGAAGACCGGGGCCGCTTATGGGGTCCGTCCGGGCCGCGAATGAGCCTGTCACTCCATCACAAATATGTGTGCGGCCGTTTTTGGGCCGCATTTTTCTTGGCGTGAGCATCCCGCAACGGCAGGGCCCGGCGCAGCAGGCAGAGACGGTGCGGTGGTTTGGGCGGTTGACCGTGCCTGTCTTCGGAACAAGGCTTCGATTTAAGTGTTTGTATATAATGAGTTTTGTAGTTTTTCAGGGCCGTCAGGGTGCCCCCCGGCCATGATGTCGGGATACGAATACAGATTTGCAGCCTTTTGGCCCCTGTCATCCAGTGCACATTAAGATTTTGTCACAATCAGGACAGGTGCGACTTTCGTTCAACATCTTGCTGTGATTATATCCCACCCACGAGAAGGGGAGCAGCCGTTGGCCGACTTCCCCAGTTTGAGGGACAGGAAATACGACCGGACGCTTATGCGCCCGGTTGCGTTCGCCATGTGTGCGGGCTCTTCCCCCCTCGATCCATGACTTCCCTCGCGGCCAAAAAAGGCCGCGACAAGCAATATGAATTCGAGAGGTTAATCGATATGGATGTCTCTATGCTCGACAGCGCCGCCAAAGCGTTCGTCATGCTCCTTGACCCCTTCCGGATGATGCTGTTGTTCATCGGCGTGATCATGGGCCTTGTGCTCGGCATCCTGCCTGGCATCGGCGGTCTGGCCGGCACGGCGCTGCTGCTGCCCTTCACCTTCAACATGGACCCCTATGCCGCTATGGCCCTGTTGTTGGGCCTTGGCGCAACGACGGCGACCGGCGATCCCATCCCGGCGATCCTGTTCGGCGTCCCCGGCGGTGCCGGCTCGGCTGCCACGGTTCTCGACGGACTGCCCATGGCCAAGCGCGGCGAGGCTTCGCGTGCCCTGTCCGCCGCCTACATGTCCTCGATGATGGGCGGCATTTTCGGTGCCGCGCTGATGGCGCTCCTGTTGCCCATCCTGCGACCTGCCATGCTTTATATTGGCTCTCCAGAATTGCTGGCCTTTGCGGTGCTCGGCATATCCATGGTCGCCGTGCTCTCGGGCAGTGCGCCCTTGCGCGGACTGTCTGCCGGTTGCATCGGCCTGATGATCTCGATGGTCGGCTCGGACCCGCAAACCGGTACGCTGCGCTGGACGCTGGACAGCCTGTATCTCTGGGAAGGTGCCCCGCTGGTGCCGATCGTGCTTGGCCTCTTCGCCTTGCCGGAACTGGCCGACCTCGCCATTTCCCGCCAGTCAATCGCGCCGGGCTCCAAACAGCTCTCGACATCCACGTCCGGGATGATCCAGGGCGCGCGCGACTGCTTCACCCATTGGTGGCTGGTACTCCGCTGCTCGTGGCTTGGCGCAACGCTGGGCGCGATTCCCGGCCTCTCGGGTGCCATCGTCGACTGGCTCGCCTACGGCCATGCGCTCAAGACGGAGAAGGGTGCCGCCCTCACCTTCGGCAGGGGTGACGTGCGTGGCGTGATCGCGTCGGAAAGCGCCAACAATGCCAAGGAGGGCGGCGCGCTCGTGCCGACCGTTGCCTTCGGCGTTCCCGGCTCCGCCGGCATGGCGATCCTGCTCGGTGCCTTCCTGATCCATGGCCTGGTCCCCGGACCGGACATGCTCACCAAGAATCTCGACGTCACCTATGCGATGGTGTGGTCGGTGGCGCTCGCCAATGTTCTTGGCGCGGGCCTCTGCTATCTCTTCAGCGCGCAATTCGCTCGTCTCGCGACCCTGCGCTACACGCTCATCCTGCCGGCGACGCTGTCGATCATCTACATCGGCGCCTTCCAGGGTTCGCGTAACTGGGGCGATCTCTACACGCTGCTCGCCTTCGGCCTGCTGGGCTGGGTGATGAAGATGCTGAAGTGGCCGCGTCCGCCGCTCCTGCTGGGCTGCGTGCTCGGTGAGGTCGTCGAGCGCTACCTGTTCATCTCGATCCAGCGCTACGGGGTCGAGTGGTTCTCGCGCCCGATCGTGATCATCATCTTCACCTTCGCCTTCTTTGGTCTGATGCGCCCGCTTCTGCAGGACATCAAGATCCATGGTGGCTTGCGCCAGATGCTGACCGGCTTCCACCTGAAGCCGAACTTCAAGGCTGACCAGCTGTTCTACGTCTTCCTCTTCTGCGTCCTCGGCTACATGATGACGGAAGCGTCGACGTGGAACATGCATGCCAAGATCGTGCCGATGATCGTCGGTTCGGTGGCGGCCGTGGTTATGACGATCTCGCTCTTCAACTATCTGTTCCGCAAGCCTCAAGACGTCAGCGACGTTGGCATGGCCGGGAATGTGACGAAGGGGATCGAGCAGAAGATCCACATGGATCTTGAGGCCACGACGGACCATCTCGACACCGTGACCATCCTGCGCCGTGCAGCGATGTTCTTCGGTTGGCTGATCGCCTTCATGGCTTCCATGGCAACGATCGGCCTGATCCCGACGGTTCCGATCTTCGTGATCGCCTTCATGCGTCTCGAAGAAACCAAGGAGCGCTGGTCGCTGGTCATCCCGCAGGCGATCATTCTGACGATCTTCGTCTACGTCCTGTTCGATCAGCTGCTGACCATCCCGTGGCCGCAGACGCTGATCGGGACCTGGTTCCCGGTGCTGAAGGGCATGATCCCCTCCGTCTGACGACACCACGAAAACAAGACCAGATGGCCGGGCTCAGTCCCGGCCATTTTTATGCCCGCGATGCGATCACGCCGCCGATGGCCCCGGGGATCCTCCCGACCCTGCCTGGACAAAGAAAAGGGCACCATCCTCACGGATGGTGCCCTTTTTTCGGCCTTGCAGCCAGAAAGTCCTACTTCAGGTGCTGGGCGAGATGCTTGTTCATCTCGAACATGGTCACCCTGGGCTTGCCGAAGACCGCCTCAAGCGCCTTGTCGGCGACGATCTCGCGCTTGTTCTCGGGATTCTGCAGCTCGTTCTTCTTGATATATTCCCAGACCTTGCTGACCACTTCCGAGCGCGGCAAGGGATTGCTGCCGACGATGACAGCCAGTTCCTTCGAGGGCTGCAAGGGCTTCATGAAGGCGGAGTTGGCTTTGGCTTCGCCAGTCTTGCCTTCGGTGGTTGTCTTCTTCGCCATGTTTGCCTCCGTCAATCGGAAAAGGTCACGCCATCCAGCCCGGACAATGGGCGGACGACAAAGCTCATTCCGCATCTGCACGTTTTCGAGGTCCGATGCAACGCACATGACGGCTACCGGGCATGCTGGCAGGGGAGAACTCGACGGAAGGTGATCTGAATGCCCTCGGGAGGGCAAAAACGAGGCCAAAGGCACAGGCCGGCAGTTTGGCCGGGGGGCTATGCAAGGCACTGGCTCCGCTTTTTGAAGCCACGCGCGACGGGCTGGAAGAAGCTCCAGCCCGTCGCTGGCTTGATATCGTCAGAATTTCGCCAGTTCGACGACTTCTCTGGGTGAACTGACCACCTTGGCTGTGATCCGCGCCAGTTCCTGGTGCGTCATCGGCTCGATCACCAGTCGCAGCCGTGCGGCGTCTGCCAGAAACGCCTCGTCCTTCATGGTTTTTTCAAATGCCGTGCGCAGCATTTCAACGCGGTCGGCCGGCACGTTGGGCGGCAGGAACACGCTGCGGCCGAAATCCGATTCCGCCGACAGGAATTCCGCGACCTGGCGTTGGACCGGATCGATGATGAGTTCGGCGAGCGTGGGCACGTCGGGCGCGCTCGGCTCGCGCGTGATTGAGGCGAACACGAGAGGCTTGATGCGCCCGTCCGCGATCGCGTCCGGCAGGGCAAGCTGCACGCTCACCCAGGAGGCGCCGCGTCCCTCGATCTCGCCGCGCTACATGGCGAGGTTCAGGTCGGCCGCGCCCTTGTAGCCGGTGACGATCCTGAATTTCGTGCCGAGAAACTTGTTCATCAGCGCCGGCACAATGTAGGTCGGCGAGCTCGGACCGGTGGCACCGATGATCACCTCATTCACCTTGGCCTCCTCGATCGTGCGGGCCTTGGCCGAATGCCAGATCGACAGCATGTTGCGCACGGGGGCCATATTGCCGAGCCAGAGCCATTCGCGCGCGTCATATTTGGCATATTGCGGCTGGAGCAGCTGATTGAGCACGATGGTCTGCTGGGTCATCGCCATGGTGAGGCCGTCGGCTGGCATGTTGGCGCGCACCGAATTGGCAAGGCCCAGGCCGCCGGATTCGCCACCCGTATATTTGATGATGATCTTGGGACGCTCCGGGATGTATTTTGGCATGTGCTCGGCCAGCACCTGCGCATAGGGCCCGAAACTGCCGCCGGGATCGGACCCGACGAGGAAGGTGATATTCTTGCCGCGATAGGCATCCGACAGGGCATCAGCCTGTGCGGGCACCGCGACATGGGCGAGGACGAGGCTGGCGAGGGCCA
>CAIWVR010000212.1 GCA_903916165.1 uncultured Hyphomicrobiales bacterium
CCGGCCTCGCACATGCCGCTTGCCGCAATGACAATGTGAAAGCCGCGGAACCGGCCAATCGCCTTGCTCTGCTCGACGCTCTCGGTGAAGCGCACATGATGCGCATGGAGCGCGCGCACCAGGGCGTCGCCGTTCTCCAGCGCATGGGCGTGTGTCTCGAACACGGCCGTGGCCTTGGTCGCCAGCGGCGAGTCGATGAAGATGGGCGCTTGCGGGACCGCGCCACTCTCCATCAGTCCCGCAATGTCGACCAGCAGCTCCTGCGTCCGCTCGACGGCGAAAGAGGGAATGATCAAGGCCCCGTTGCGCGCCATGGCGGCCTCGATTTCGGCGCGCAGCAGCTTGCGGCGCTGCGTGGTGTCCATCTCCGTCCGGTCAGTGCCGCCATAGGTGGATTCGCAGATCACGAAATCGAGGTTTTTCGGGGCTTCCGGATCGGGTTCGAGCACTTTCTGGTCCGGGCCGATGTCGCCCGAGAACAGCAGCCGGCGCGGTGTGCCCGCGCCCTGTGCGACGTCCAGTTCGACAGAGGCGGAGCCGAGCAGATGGCCGGCATTCCAGAAGCGCGCCCTGATGCCAGGCGCGACCTGCGTCCAGACGCAATAATCCGTCGGACGGAACTGGGCGAGGCAGGCGAGCGCGTCCTCGGCCGTATAGATCGGTTCAACCTGAGGCTTGCCGCGTTGCTTGTTGCGGCGGTTGAGCTGGGTGACCTCCGTCTCCTGGATGAAGCCGGAATCGGGCAGCATGACCGAGCAAAGGTCGACGCTGGCGCGGGTCGCGAAGATCGGGCCGGGAAAGCCGGCCTTGACCAGTTTGGGGATCAGGCCGCTGTGGTCGATATGCGCATGTGTCAGGATCATCGCCCCGACGCTTTCGGCCGCGAACGGAAAGGGGCGGTAATTGAGCTCTTTCTCGGATTTCGACCCCTGAAACATCCCGCAATCGATCAGGATCTTTGCATCGGCAGTTTCAAGAAGGAAGCATGAGCCGGTGACGGTATGCGCCGCGCCGTGGAAGGAAAGCTTGAGCATGGGAGCCGCCGATCTGGATGGAATTCAATGCGTGCCTGCGTGGCCTGGCGTGAAATTCTGGTCGCTGAGGAATGCGGCCAAGGGCGCAGGCATGATCTCCTGTCGCCCGGTCCGGCGTGTCCACCCGCGCGACAGGGCGGTTGTGCAAAGGGCGTTGCCCCGTGCCAGCGCGCTGCCGACGATCCGGATCATGGCACAGGTCAGGGCTTGCATCGGGGCGGCTCCCAAAGGACGAGGGGAGCAGAATAGCGGCGCGGACAGGCACCGCCTTGTCACGGATCAAGCCCGGTCTTGCAGCCCCGGCGCGCAGGGCCGGGTCCGAGAGCAAGCTGCGGGGCGTTGATGTCCGCCGGAGCGAAGACGCGCTGTCTGGACAGGAGAGCTGCCCGGTCATGTCCCGCTCCCGACGGGTTCATCTTGTCTGCGGCATGACCCGTCCGCGTGGGTGAAAGGACACCATCCAGCCCGAAAGACATGTCACGCTGCGATGGAGGCAAAGCGCAGGCATCAAGTGTCACAAAAAGAAAGAGGCCCATGTCAAACGGGCCTCTTTCAAGATGCGGGCGCTGAATGCCTGTCAGTGCGCCATTGCTTTCACGATGTCGTCGACGACCTTCTTGGCATCGCCGAAAAGCATCATCGTATTGTCGCGGAAGAACAGCTCGTTCTCGACGCCCGCATAGCCCGACCCCATGCCGCGCTTGATGAACAGGACGGTCTTGGCCTTCTCGACGTCGAGGATCGGCATGCCATAGATGGCCGAGGTCGGGTCGGTCTTCGCCGCCGGATTGACCACGTCGTTGGCGCCGATGATGAACGCGACGTCGGCCTGCGCGAACTCGCCGTTGATGTCCTCAAGCTCGAAGACTTCGTCATACGGCACGTTCGCTTCGGCAAGCAGCACGTTCATGTGGCCGGGCATGCGGCCCGCGACCGGGTGGATGGCGTACTTGACGTTGACGCCTTCCTTCTTGAGCAGATCACCCATCTCGCGCAGCACGTGCTGGGCCTGCGCCACCGC
>CAIWVR010000213.1 GCA_903916165.1 uncultured Hyphomicrobiales bacterium
CCTGTCCGTCCAGGGCGCGCTGACCGCCGATATGGTGAAATCCATGGCGCCCAATCCGATCATCTTCGCCATGGCCAACCCCGATCCGGAAATCACGCCGGAAGAGGCCCATTCCGTGCGCGACGATGTGATCATCGCCACGGGCCGTTCGGACTATCCGAACCAGGTCAATAATGTGCTGGGCTTCCCCTACATCTTCCGCGGCGCGCTCGATGTGCGCGCGACGACGATCAACATGGAAATGAAGATCGCCGCCGTGAAGGCGCTGGCCGAACTCGCGCAGGAAGACGTGCCGGACGAAGTCGCGGCCGCCTATCAGGGTGCCCGCCCGCGCTTTGGCCGCGAATATATCATCCCGGTGCCGTTCGATCCCCGCCTGATCAGTGTCGTGCCAGTGGCCGTGGCCCAGGCGGCGATGGACTCCGGCGTCGCCCGCAAGCCGATCGTCGACTTCAAGGCCTATACGGCCCAATTGTCGGCGCGGCGCGATCCGGTTGCCGGCGCGCTGCAACGCGTCATCGACCGTGTGCGCCGCTACCCCAAGCGCGTCGTTTTCGCCGAGGGCGAGGAAGAACAGGTCATGCGCGCCGCCGTGTCCTTCGTGGCGCAGGGCCTGGGCACTGCCGTGCTGGTCGGCCGCGAGGACCGCATCGCGGAAGTGGCGGCCTTCGCCGGCGTTGACCTCGAGGACAAGGGCATCGAGATCGCCAATGCGCGCATCTCCCACCGCAATACGGTCTATGCGCAATACCTCTATGAACGCCTGCAGCGCAAAGGCTATCTGTTCCGCGATTGCCAGCGTCTGATCAATCAGGACCGCAACCATTTCGGTGCCGCCATGGTGGCGCTGGGCGATGCGGATGCGATGGTCACCGGCGTGACCCGCAACTTCTCGATCGCGCTGGAAGAAGTCCGCCGCGTGATCGACCCCAAGCCCGGCCATCGCGTGATGGGCGTGTCCCTCGTTCTCGCGCGCGGCCGGCCGGTGCTTGTGGCCGATACGGCCATCACGGAAATGCCGACCGCCGAGGAACTCGCGCAGACCGCCATCGAGGCGGCCAATGTTGCCCGGCGTCTGGGCTATGAGCCGCGCGTCGCGCTGCTGGCCTTCTCGACCTTCGGGCATCCAGCAGGCGAACGCGCCGAAAAGGTCATCGAGGCCGTGCGCATCCTCGACAGCCAGCGCGTCGATTTCGAATATGACGGCGAAATGTCGGCCGATGTCGCGCTCAACAAGGAGCTGATGGCGACCTACCCCTTCTGCCGCCTGTCCGACACCGCCAACGTGCTGGTCATGCCTGCCTTCCACTCTGCGGCAATCGCGACCAAGATGCTGCAGGAACTGGGCGGCGCGACCGTGATCGGGCCGCTGATCGTGGGTCTCAACAAGCCGGTCCAGATTGTGCCGCTGGGAGCCAAGGATTCCGACATCGTCAATATGGCAGCCCTTGCAGCCTATAACGTCAGCGGCTGAAATTAACTCTTGTTCGCAGTTGCGAGATACGCGATCACAGGGACG
>CAIWVR010000214.1 GCA_903916165.1 uncultured Hyphomicrobiales bacterium
AGACCGGAATGCCGATCAAAGGCAGACCGCGGTCAATCGCCATCAAAAATGTCGACATGGAAAATTCAGACACATCAAAAGCGTGATTATGGATCATCTGACCATGTCGATCTGTTCCATCGCGCAAAAGATCAGACTGACCGACCTGCAAGGCGCGATAGCTGAAGCCAACCGGTGCCTTCACTGTGCCATCAAAAAATGGCAAATGCCGATCATAGCGGTCCATCGCAATCGTGATTTCTGTTTTTTGGCTCACCTATGATCTCCCTGATGCCGTGTGAGATAATCTTAGCCTGATTAATTACGAATGGTTTGAAGAAAAAGCGAGGTCGGAATTTCATATCCAAGCCCCTGCGCTTTCGCCAATTCATAGACCCGTCCGGCGACCGCATAAAATTGCGCGCCCTGCAAATTGCCACGCTCTGACCAGGTAATCTGATCTGGCGAGGTTCTCCCCGGTGTGATGCCACTGACAATGTCATGGAAGGTGATGCGTTTGTCCGGGAGCATCACGCCATGCCCCTTCTTGCCTGAGCGGCCATCTCCGAATTTCCGACTGAGCGGGCGCGCTTCCCAACCGATATATTCATCATCAAGCACAAGATCCGGACGCCCGACTGGGGCAGGCGCATCGCCAAAGCGCAGATAAACATCGACGCGCTGCATCGTTGCCTCATCAGGGACGCCGCTGCCGCCAATATTCAAGACATGCGTTCCTTTTTCCAACAATGCGCCATTGAGCACCGGCACCGCCGAATCTGTCAGAGCGGCGACAATATCTGCGCCCTTGTAAATATCTTCCGGGCGATCACAGATCTGCACTTCAATATTGTATTTTGTGGCCATCTCACGACCAAATGCTTCACGATTAGCTTTTGTCGGGCTGTAGACTTGCAGTTTTTCGAGATTACGAACGGCCATCAACGACGCCATATGATCGCGCGCCATCCCGCCTGAACCGAGCATACCCACGACTTTTGCATCGGCTTTGGCCATATATTTGACGCCAATGCCGCCATCACCGGCAACACGCATATGCTGCAAGAACCCGTCATTGATAAAAGCCAGTGGCTCTCCATTTTCGATGGATGTCAGAAAAATCAAGCCACAAAAAAGGCCAGGGTTGACACAATATTTTTCCTGGGTGACGACATCGCCATTCCGATTTTCGTAGACAATGTCGGATTTCATCCGGACTGCAAAATAGCCGGATGTCGAGCCGCCTTCCATCGAGCCAAACTGATAATTTTTGGTTGGATCGCTGGTTGGAATACGAATATCAATACGCGGGCGACACACAGCCTCACCTATCGCCAGATTGCGATAGCTCGCTTCGAGAGCAGCAATCGTGTCTTCCATAGTCAGAACACGGGCTACGTCTTCATTATTGATAATCAACGTCATTTTTTGATGTTCTCCCGGCAGGCTCAGCCACTTGCCTTTTCAATCTGGTTATAGCGGTCGATAATGGATTTCGGTGTTCTCATGGCGCGCTGCAAGAGTTCGATAATTGCAGCCCCATCAATTGGGCTGAGGTCATCAAAATTGATTCTCTCGAGTTCGGCAATGAAATCCTGATCCACCATTGTCGCCATAAAGGCGACCTGCAAGGCCTTTGCGCGATCACCTGGTATATTTGGTGGCGTGATGAAGGGTCGCGACATGGCAAAAGGCAATTCTGCAAATTCGATCAAGGCGAGAGTGTCCGCATCGGGCGCCAATTCCCGACCTGTCGGGACATCTGGCAAGGAACGATGGCGCGTGGCGCGGCCGAACTGGACGAGCGAACGGACCTTGCCACCATTCCAGAGATTGCCCTGCGTTGTCATCATCGTGCTGATGCCGGTCACGATCCCGTCAACTTCTTGGGACTGCATGGCGAGAAAAATTGGCCCAGTTCCGCGATAGCCGCGAATGGTCTCAATATTGAGCTTCAGCGCATCGCGCGCGAGCATGGCAAAGACCTGATTGGTCGACCCCGCCCCGACTGAACCGATCAGCGCCTTTGCTGATCCACCAATCAGATCAGCCGCGCTTTTCGCTGGATGCGTAGAATTCACCAAAACCAGATAGGCATCCTGTTCGAAAGAGGCGACGGAGCCGAGCCACACAAATTTCATTGGATCGAATCGAACATGAAGCTCGCCGCGAATAGCAAGCTGCGCACCCGTGCGATCCAGGGACGCGATCACCGACCCATCCTTATCCGCGGCATGATACATATGATTGGCGATTCCAATCGGACCTGCCGAAGACATGTTACGCACGATAATATTGGGATTGCCCGGAATTTTTTTGGATAAATGACGCCCGACAATACGCGACAAAGTATCGTTTAATCCACCTGGCGCATAACCAACCAGAAGATCAATATTTTTACCCCGATAAAAATTCTCAACCTCATCCGCATGTATGGGTGCGACAAAAGTGACACAAGCCAGCGCAAGACCCAAACACATGCCTATGAGATGCGTCAGGAACCTCATCGCGATGATCCATGGCCATGATTTTTCCCCGCGCCCGATCATGGGCTCAACTTGATCTGTAAGACTCCCCCATGGGGATCGCTGATCCATCGATTCAGGCCTCTTCAATGATACAATCTCCAGGGACTATTTTCCATCGAAACACCGGGAGCTTGTGCACATTCAATCACGAATGGCCAGCAGCAGCAATTCTGGATTTTGCACGGGCCGCAAATCTATTGCTCAAGCCTTTTCGCAAGAAAATGCGGCGACTCCATAGAATTGCGCTCTTTGCAAATGAGGTGATCCGGTTTGTTTGAACAGACTCTCGTTATTTTCCAAGTGGTTTTCCGCCCGGACCATGCGGCCATCCCTACGGGTGCAAGCGGCTTGCACGTCGGCCTGATCGCGGGTCCATCCGTCTAGGCACATGTTTGCGGTCGCTCTTGTCAAAACCAATGGTGCGACCGCGCAAAGGCTGGCCTCGGGGAGGTTGGCGTCGGCTTTCGGATATTCCTCTTTGTATATGATGCTCCGCCCAGGCGGCTCGACGAAGACATTCGCCCCCCGGGCCGCTTTCTGCAGCTTCAGCGCGGCATCCGAGGGTGACGCGGTGGTGAGGGAGGCTGCCGCGGCTGATCCCGTGACCACCGGCTTGGCGGCTGATGCTGAATGGCGATGCTGGAGCGATCATTTTGCGACCGCCTATAGATCCGCCTTGCCGACAGCACCGGACAAAACATCCTCCAGCATCAGATCCCCAATCGTGGCGTGCAGGGTCTTCACATCGAGGTTCGGCTCGGACCCAGCCGCGACCCAATCTCCAATCACAGTCTTTGCGCCTTCGGGAAGCTGGTTGCGCCCGGGCTTGTTCCGGTTGGAAGCCACGTCCAATGCCTGCGCCAAGGCAATCAGCCCGCTTCTGACCCTGGATCGCAGCCACCGCCGCTTTCGTCTTGAGTGCCGCGCTCTGGTTCCGGCGCGGTCGCCTTCCCATGTTCAGGTCCCCACCGCCAGCATCATCCGGGGCGACGCGAAAAATCGACTTGTCCCATCTGTTCGGATTTGACGAAACAGCTTTATCAACAACAATCCTGACAATGAGATCGCCGGGCTGCCTCATCCTGTTTGCAAGCTTTGAGAAAGCGACTGTTTTTTGGAGCAGCTTGTGATAAATTGTCACCGTCCGACAGCCTAATATGAAAAGTCTGGATGCGACTGATGCAGCATGATGTCGAATTGTTGATTTTGGGCGGCGGATGTGCGGGGTTGAGCTTGGCGATGCAGCTGGCCCAGCGCTGCCATCATGTCCCCTCAACATTGATTTTGGAGCAGCGGGCCTGCTACGAAAATGACCGGACCTGGTGTTTCTGGGGCTATGCTGAAACCCCGTTTGCGCAACAGGCGACACACCAATGGCACAGGTTCAAGATCGCGAGCGCGGGTCAGGAGCGACGGATTGATTGTTCCGTAACCCCCTACTTTATGCTCACAGCAGACCAATTTTACAGGGCAGCGATGGCCACACTTGCGACCACGCCTCAGATAAGATTGAAGATGGCGTCAACCATCCAGGCCGAGCCGCAGTTTCACCAAGGTCAATGGCATTTGGAGACACAGGATGGACCCGTCTCGGCGGCCAGAATTGTCGATACCCGACCGCTGAGGCCCATACACCAGGACGGTGCCCTGATGTGGCAATCGTTTTATGGTCTCGAAATTGAATGTGCCGAGCCTGTCTTTGACTCGGGCTGCGTTGACCTGATGGATTTTTCAGCAGCCACGTCAGACCGTGTTGCCTTCACTTATGTGCTGCCATTGTCGTCCACCCGCGCCCTGGTTGAGTTCACCGTTTTTGCCGTGGCGCCCTTCACGTCAGAGGAGCTGGCGCTTGATTTGCAGGGCGCGATCGAGGAACGTACGCATGGCCATTCGTTTACGGTGCAGCGCTCTGAGCATGGAATCCTTCCAATGGGCTTGACCGGCCTGCAGGCCCCTGGGCCCAGTAAAGATCCGTCCTATGTCCGGGTCGGCTTGTTTGCCGGCGCGGCCCGACCGGCGACCGGTTATGCCTTCCAGCGCATTCAGCGCTGGGCTGCCGACTGTGCGCGTGCGATTGCAACAGGCGGCTCACCGATCGAGCACCCCAAGGAACCCGCCTTGCGGGGGTGGATGGACGCCCTGTTTTTAAATGTCATCCGTTATCAGCCTGAATTGGCACCACAATTGTTCCTGGCTTTGTTTTGCGGGGGAGCGAGCCAACGAGTCATTCGGTTTTTGGGGGAAAATGGGAGGCTCTCTGACTATCTGGCCATTGCCTGGGTATTGCCCCACGGGCCTTTTTTACGGCAGCTTTTCAGCCTGCCCCGTTGGCCATGACCGCCTTGCGTTGGCAGGGGCTGTTTTTCAGCGTTCTGGCGCTTGTGACCAGTCTTCTGTCTGTCGTGCTCGTGCCTTTAGACCCAAAGATTGAACTCTTGTTGGCCGGATCCCTGATCGTCCTGGTCGGTGTGCCGCACGGCGCCCTGGATACTATCTTTGCGCAAGCATTGCCCCAAATCAAAAGCCTTATCTCCTGGGCTCTCTTCATCTGTGCTTACCTGATATTGGCGGCCCTGGTCGTGATCCTGTGGTGGTGTGCACCGACTGCGTTTTTACTCGGTTTTCTGGCCGTTTCGATTTTGCATTTTTCTGGAGATTTGGGAGCCAGTGCGAGCTTTTTCGCGCGGCTGTTTTATGGAGGGGCCGCGATCATCTTGCCGGCCGCACTTTATGGGGCAGAACTTGACAGGCTGTTCTCTCACCTGGCAGGCGCCCATGCGGCTCATCTGGTTGTGGGACTATTGCAAGTCATGGTGTGGCCCTGGATGGCGGGGCTGGCCGCGGTCATTGTGCAAAGCGCACGGCGTGACGCTGTGCTGGCCCTGGAAATATTTGCTGTCAGTCTGTTGACCTTGACGGCGTCGCCCTTGCTGGGGTTCACGATCTTCTTTTGCTGCATGCACAGCCCGCGGCATATTTTGCGCACGCAAATCTATGCCGGACTGACGCTGCAACGGCTTGCGGCTGTCGCGGTATTGCCCATGCTGGGCGTAGTCTTGATGGCCACAGCCGGGTGGTATGTCTTGCCTGCTTCTCCCATCGATGAACGGATCATTCAATTTCTGTTTGTCGCCCTGGCGGCACTCACCGTGCCGCATATGGTTTTGGTCGAGAGAATTCGGTTTACCGGTTGGCCTCTCAAAGGCTGCTAGACAATAAGCGTCGAACAGCCTCGCGGCCCGTTCGGCACCCCGCGCTTCATCTTGCGCTGGCCCGAGGACTTCGTGTCGCCCGACAGAACGCATCGTCGACGTGTTTTTGGGGGATGCGCTGGCTGCCTAGCCTGGCTGGCGTGTGATGCAATCAACGATCACGGAGCGACGTCCGTTGATGTTTTGCGTGACATGCGGGCAGACCTGCATGGCGCGCGTTTCATTGACCCAAGCCTTTGCACAATAGTCTTTTTTACTGACAGGCAATAGCCGCTCAGGCGCAATGGCCAACGAGGCCGTCCCGGAATGACGCGCAGAGACACCCAACATGGGCACCACAAGGGCCCTGTAGCCGATCTCTTGGATGATGCGCAGAGATGGTCGCGTCACACCCGCGACTCAGGCTGGACAATGATCAAGACATGATTTGCCCCTTCATCTGCACTGCGTCTTGCACCACCTGTTCTTTCGCAGCGCAACAAACAAAAGGCCAAGAAACAGGTCACCCCCTTTGAGAAAAAGGACTGGTAGAAATGCTAAACGATACGAAAGCTCATTAGATATAAACAAAATTGCGAAAATAATAAAAGTGGAATTCCCCCAGAGCCAGACATGAAGCCGGAATTTTGCACCGCAAAACGATCACAACAATTTGGCGCTTGAATATTGAACGTACCCCACGTTGCGCACAATTAACGAAAATGCTTTAATGGAGGACCCGGATGTAGCACGATGGAACGCTTGCATCTCGGCTGTTGATGCATGTTTAGGGAGCTTCGCATCATGATGAATCGTATTTGGTCCAAAACTGCCGCAATGGCAACGTCTGGCGCAATGGTGGCTTTGACGAGCACTCATGCTTTGGCGTCATCTTCAGCAACTCTCAAGCCGAACGACTTCGTGGGCATCTCGTTTTGGTTGATTTCGATGGCCTTGATTGCCTCGACAGCCTTTTTCTTCCTTGAACGAGACCGCGTGTCTGCCAAGTGGAAAACCTCGCTCACCGTGTCCGGACTGGTGACGATGGTGGCGGCCGTGCATTATTTTTACATGCGCGAGGTTTGGGTCGCGACCGGTGAAACACCCACCGTCTTCCGCTACATCGATTGGCTGATCACCGTTCCGCTTCTGATGATCGAGTTTTACTTGATCCTGTCTGCGATCACCAAAGTCCCCGTGGGCGTGTTCTGGCGGCTCATGGTCGGCACCTTGGTCATGCTGGTTGGCGGTTACGTGGGCGAAGCCGGCTACATGTCTGTGTGGCCAGCTTTCATCATCGGCATGGCAGGCTGGGCTTACATCCTTTATGAAATCTTCATGGGTGAAGCCGGCAAGATCAATGCTGAACAAGCACCTCCCGCCGTTCAGTCAGCTTTCAACACAATGCGCTGGATCGTCACAATCGGCTGGGCGATCTATCCGATCGGCTACTTCTTCGGCTACCTGACCGGAAGCAGCCCGGCCGCAAGTGCAAACGCCCTCAACATTATCTATAACCTTGCGGACGTTCTCAACAAGATCGCCTTTGGTTTGATCATTTGGACGGTTGCTGTCAGCGCCTCTGATAACCAGACAAAAGCATAGGCTTTCACGCTCAAACGAGTTTTCTCCGGCCCTGTGCCGGAGAAAATTCTTTTTCAGACATGCGCCGTATGGCGTTATTTCGACCTGAAAATGAGTCATCCGATGTCTGCAAGAGTTTCCGGAAAGCCCGTTTCCCCGCCAGAAGATGTGGACGCTTTACTGGTTAAAGTCGAAGCTCTCATGTTTCAGGCGCTGGGGTTGGATCGCCGCTTCAATTCATCTGGTGAAGCGGATGCGAGAAGCGCTGCAGCTTATCATGTGTCATCAGGTGGACGGCGCGTGCGGGCACGTTTGGCGCTGTCTGGCGGGCTTGCTTTAGGATTACCTGAGAATGATTCACTCTGCATAGCGACCAGTGCCGAGCTGCTGCATAATGCATCATTGATTCACGATGACATTCAAGACAATGACAGTCTACGGCGAGGTCGGCCGTCGCTGTGGTCAAAGTTCGGCACCAATATGGCAATATGCAGCGGCGATTATCTGTTGTCCGCTGCTTATGGGGTCTTGTGCACCGTGACGCGGCCTCATCGTCTGCCGGCCATGATTGAATTGCTCCATGAGCGCACTGGAACCGCCATCGACGGGCAATGCGCGGACCTGAGCATGCGCCCGGATCAGCCGGACGGCCTTGCGCATTACATCAAAATTGCAAAAGCCAAGTCCGGTGCCTTGTTGAGTTTGCCTTTAGAGCTGGTCCTGATCGCTGCCGGGCGCACCGACGCTTTGTCATTGGCGCGACATGCCTGCGAGAATTTTGCTGTCAGCTACCAAATTTGTGACGACCTGCTGGACGCCGCGGCTGACTGCGAAACACATTCCCCCGGCAAGGGCCTGCCCAAAAGCTTGAACATTGTCTTTATCTTGAGACACCAGAACAGCCTTGCCGCGGCTGAACACCAGGTGGATCCTGAGGTTGCAGCCAGGGATCTGGGTTTGCGGCACCTGGCGCTGTGTGAAGCTCTTGTGTCGCAAATGCCGCATGCCATGGGCGCTCTTTTGCTTGATTTGTCCATGGAGCTTCGCGCCATGTTCGGTGCCGTCTCTCCTGCAGAGTGTGGCGAATGAAGGCTTTGGTCATTGGTGCCGGGTTTGGTGGTATTGCCGCAGCACTGCGGTTACGGGCTAAAGGGTATCAGGTCACATTGGTTGACCGTTGTTCTCAGATCGGCGGGCGTGCTCAGGTGTTCGAGCGACACGGGTTCCGTCATGATGCCGGACCGACCGTGATCACGGCCCCCTTTTTATTCGATGAACTGTTTGAATTGTTCGGCGAAAGATTCTCGGATCACGTCACCCTGGTGCCCTTGACGCCCTGGTACCGATTCCATTTTGCAGATGGCGATCATTTTGACTACGGCGGAACGCTGGAAGAGACCCTCGCAGAGATCGCGCGCATTGAACCCAAAGACTGTGACGGATACCGGCAGTTGCTGGCTCAATCAAAGCGTATTTATGATGTCGGCTTTACGGAACTCTCGGCGGTTCCGTTCCACCGTTTCAAGACAATGCTGAAGCAAATTCCAAGGTTACTTGGTCTGCGCAGTTATGAAACAGTCTGGCACCTTGTGTCGCGCTATTTAGGCAATGCGAAGCTGCGTCAGGCGTTCTCTATTCAGCCTTTGCTGGTCGGGGGAAATCCTTTCGACACAACGAGTATTTACGGCCTGATCCATTACCTCGAACGCGCTCATGGCGTACATTTTGCTATGGGTGGCACGGGGTCCATCACGCGAGCTTTGGGTGGCTTGATGGTGCGGCAGGGCGTTGACATACAGCTTGGACAAACCGTGCAGTCGTTGACGGTTGAGCAAGGGGTGGTGACAGGCGCGGTGATGGAAGACGGACGGGTCCTGAACGCAGATCTGGTGGTCTCCAATGCCGACCCTGCGTATCTTTACGGAAAAATGGTCAAGCCTTCGGTCCAGCATGTTGCAACGCGGTTGAAACTGGGGGCTGCCGCGTATTCGATGGGCCTGTTTGTCTTGTATTTTGGCACCACGCGGACCTACCCGGAGGTTGCCCATCACACCATCTGGATGGGCCAGCGTTATCGGGAATTATTGGCCGATATTTTCAATCAGAAGATATTGTCGGAAGATTTTTCACTCTATCTGCACCGCCCCACGGCGACCGACCCCAGTTTCGCCCCGCCCGGTTGCGACAGTTTCTATGTTCTGTGTCCCGTGCCCAATTTGCTCGGGAAACAGGATTGGACGAAAAGCGGTCCAGCCTTGCGCGACCGGATCGTCGCTGCGCTCGGTCGGACCATCTTGCCGGGCCTGGAAACAACGATCACCGAGGATTTTTTCATGACGCCGAAAGATTTCGAAACTGATTATCTCAGCCAATATGGGGCTGGATTTTCGGTTTCGCCCCTGTTTCGGCAGTCT
Organism: uncultured Hyphomicrobiales bacterium; assembly: GCA_903916165.1. GTDB lineage: Bacteria > Pseudomonadota > Alphaproteobacteria > Rhizobiales > Beijerinckiaceae > Terripilifer. The sequence goes on from CAIWVR010000214.1 coordinate 9,697, forward strand.
GCGTGGTTTCGCTTTCATAACCGGGCGGAGGGGCTGAGGAACCTCTACCTCGTCGGTGCTGGCACACATCCAGGTGCCGGGCTGCCGGGTGTCCTGTGCTCTGCAAAAGTGTTGGACGCGCTGATCCCGAACGCCGGTCCAGCATGAACGCTTCACACGGTTCTGCCACCGACACGGCAGCCTCTCCTGCCAGTGCTGACAATGTCCTTGCAGCCAATGGACGCAGCTTTCACTGGGCCCGGCATTTGCTCGGAAGGGTTCATGCGGAACGGGCGACCCGCTTGTACCGCCTGTGCCGTTACATCGATGACCTGGCCGATGAAGGCCATTCCACGGCTTTGGCAAAACACGCTTTAGCCGGCGCTGCGGCCTCTATCAGAGAGGGCTGTTCCAATGATCCCATCCTTCAGGATGGCCTCGCCTTGCTCGATGAATGCGGCATTGATGCTGCTATCTTTTTGGATTTGATTGCCGGTGTTCAGTCAGACCTTGAACAGGTTCGCGTGCATGATCTGGATTCACTGCTGCGCTACTCCTACCAAGTGGCGGGCACGGTGGGCCTGATGATGTGCAAAGTGCTGGATACAGATTCACGTGCGGCTTTTCCACATGCGATTGACTTGGGAATCGCGATGCAGCTCACAAATATATGTCGCGACATAGCAGCCGATGCTGCAGTCGATCGTCGCTATCTGCCCGCCTCGATGGTGGGAGATGTGTCGCCGGAGCTGTTGCTTTGCCCATCAGGTGAATTCGCCCATCAGGTGAAGGCCTGTGTTGCAGGTTTGCTCGATTGTGCCGAAAAATATTATCAAAGTGGCGAGCTTGGCCTGTCTTATTTGCCCGTGCGCGCGCGCGGCGGTATTTTGGTGGCGGCGCGCGTCTACCGGGAGATCGGCGTCCAGCTTAAGGCCCGTGATTATGTTTATTGGTCGGAACGCGTTGTTGTGTCGCCCTGGCGAAAAGCAGCGGTCACGTCACGAGCCTTGACCGCGCCTGCATGCGATCGTTTTTTCTGGCACAATCCAGCTTGCCATGATCACCGATTGCACGTGGCCCTGTCGAACTTTCCGGCGTCCAGTTACGCTTCCTTGTTCGCTATTGGTGATGGGCGTTCATCAATCACCTCATCTGACAATCTGTGACATGATGATCGTGGCAGTGGGTAGCCCCCGCAACCGCCCGCTCGCGTCGCCCGGCCAGGGCGGTCCCGATACGCATGTTACAGCGCTCGCTGGTCCGAAGCCGTGCTGGCAGGTCACCGGGATGCGCAGCCTCCCGTCCTGACCACTCCGGGCCGACGCAGGCGTGGCTGGCCACGAGATCCTGACGTGCGCGGCTATCTGGCTTAGCCACCGTCAGCTGCGAAACCTGCCGACGTAATCCCCTCTATTGCTGCAATCTCGTCATTGTCCGATGTTTCGCCGGACACGCCGACTGCGCCGATGATGCGTGCCCCAGCATCGCGCACCAGAACCCCACCCGGCACAGGCACCAACATGCCACCGACAGCATGCGTCACCGCAGCAAGAAAATGCGGGGCGCGCTTGGAAATATCACGCGACCCGATTCCCATGGCAATGGCACCATGCGCCTTGCCGATGGCGATCTCCACGCGCTTGGTGCTGGTGCCGTCTTCCGACAGCGCCGCCCGGATGGCGCCGCGTTCATCCAGCACCACGATCGCGACTGGCTGGAAATTGCGCTCGCGCGCAGCCGCACGCGTTCCATCAAGAATTTTTCGGGCGAGTTCATATTCCATCATCACATCCTCTCAAATTCACAAAAAGCCCTGAGCGGCAGGATGATTTACCTGATCCGGTAACGATCCAGATTGTCCATATCGACATCGATCCCGAGCCCCGGCTTGTTCCCGAGGAAGCTCTTCCCGTCTTTCAGCTCCAGCGGTTGCTTGACGAGATCGACGGCCAGATAGGGATGCGTGAGGCTTACACCCCATTCGACGGAGGGGATGACCGATGCCAGATGCATAATGGCCGCTGACGCTATGCTAGATTCCGCCACCTTGGCGGCAACGATGATCTTCATTCCATTTTCTTCGCAAATGGATGCGGCATGCAGAGCGGCCGTCACCCCGCCGAGCTTGTTGAGCTTGAGCGCGATGCCAGACACGCCACAGGTCGATTGGAGATGAATATCGGCGATGTCGTGGACGCTCTGGTCGGCGCAAATCGGGATCGAGCCATCAGCAGCCAGGGCTTTCAGGGAAGCGATATCCTGGCGCGGAAAAGGCTGCTCGATAAATTCCACCCGCGCGGCGGATGTCGCTGAAATATATCTGCGCGCCTTGGCCAGATCATAACCCGAATTGGCATCAATGCAGATCTTGACGTCCTGCCCGAGAACGTCGCGCAAGCGCATTGTGGCTTCAATCTCCTGATCGATGGACTGCGTTCCGCCCTTCACCTTGAACGAGCGATAGCCCTTTCCATGTCGGAATTGTGCGTCAGCAAGATCGGCCTCCATCGAGCCATTGCCGAGGATCCACATTGGCTCGACATGATCGCGGCACATGCCGCCAATCAGCATGGCGAAAGGAAGATTGTAGCGGTGGCCCAGAAGGTCAATCAGCGCCATTTCAACTGCGGAAATGGAGCCGGTCGCGCCAAAAATATGCGCGCCAATATGGCTCATCAAGCTGGACCGCAGCCGTGCGTCGCGCCCGACCATCAACGGGGCTATAAAGCCCTCGATGAGCGACACCATGCCCTGCCATGTCTCGCCCGTCAGGCTGGGCGCGGATGCCGCCTCGCCCCAGCCGACGAAGCCATCTTCGGACTCGATCCGGACGATGACATTTTCAACGGTCTCGAAAACCGCATGCGCCATTTTGATCGGCTTCGTCAGCGGCAATGCCACGGCATAGGCCTTGACTGACTGGATCATAAGTTTTTCGTGTATTGGCATCATCAAGACCTGACTGGAAGTTCCTAAACCCTGACGACAAGGCAATCGGACGGGTGGATGGCGACAAAGACGTTCTCGCCGACATTGTAAGGTGTTCCGACATCGCAATCGGCCTTGACGTGCAGCCCGCCGATACGCAGGCCATATTCAACATAGGAGCCGAAAAAGACCTTGGACTCGACCAGTCCCGCAAAATGTTGCGCTCCGGCTTCTGCCACGCCTTGGCTTTGGGAGATCCTGATCTTGTTCGAGCGGATGACGACCGCCATTTCGGTCCCGATCGATGGCTCGTCGCCATGATGGCGGCCGGAGAAGGTCATCTCCGGCGCGACCGAGATCGAGAGCCTGCCATGCTCCTGTGGTGCGCTCATGCGGCCCTTGAAGATGTTGGAGCACCCAAGAAACCGCGCGGTAAAGACGGTCTTGGGATGTGCGAAAACCTCTTCTGGCGGACCGACCTGGTCAATCCTTCCGCCATTCATGACAATCACCTCATCCGAGAGCGACAAGGCTTCGCGCTGATCATGCGTCACATAAATAGCCGTAAAGCCAATGCGGGCCTGCAAGTCCTGCAACTCGTTTCGCATATGATCCCGCAGATTGGCGTCAAGGTTTGACAGCGGCTCATCGAACAGGACAACACTCGGCTCGAACACAAGCGCGCGCGCCAGGGCGACACGCTGCTGCTGTCCGCCGCTCAATTGCGAGGCCGGGCGATCGACATAATCGCCGAGGCCAACCGATTTCAGGATTTCGGCCACCCTGTCGCGGCGCTCTTTTTGCGGCAGTTTTTTGATGTCGAGCGGAAAGCGGACATTCTCGCCCACTGTCATATGCGGCCAGATCGCATAGGACTGAAAGACCATGCCGACATTTCGCTTCTCGGGCTCAAGTTCAAAATTCGCTTTCCCATCGAAGGCAAGCGTGTCGCCGATCTGAATGAAGCCTGACGTCGGCTCTTCAAGACCGGCAATGCATCGCAAAGTCGTCGTCTTGCCGCAGCCACTGGGGCCAAGCAAGGTTACGGTCTCGCCGCGTTTGACCGTAAAGGACACATCGTCGATCACGGTCACCGAACCGAACTTCTTGGTCAGGTTTCTGATCTCGACAGCGTTTTGCGCTGCCTGCTCTAATCGGGACATCAATGACCGCCCTTTTCGCCTGATTTCCTGTTGGTCGCCAGTCGCAACAAAATGACGGCTCCCATCAGCAGCAACGTCTGAAGCACGCCGAAGGCGGCTGAAATTCCATATGGCTTGTATTCCATGATCCTGATCAGCGCGATCGACAGCGTCTCCGTCCCCAAAGTGTAGAGCATGACGGATGCACTGACCTCGCGGATGAAGGTGACGAAGAGAAGGATCCAGGTGGAAATCATCCCGGGCGCAAGGAGCGGCAGCAGGATTTTCCGCATCGCTTCCGACCAGCTGGCACCCGACATGCGCGCCGATTCATCCAGCTCCTTCGAGACCGACTGAACGAGCGCCTGCATATTGCTCAAACCTGTCGGCAGGTAATGAACAATATAGGCGAACATGATGATCCAGATCGTCCCGTAAAGCGGCGTGCTGATAAAAGCCACCAGAAAGCCAAGGCCAAGGACAATGCCCGGGATGGCGACCGGAAGCGTCGAAATCAGCGAGATCAGGTTCCGCCCCGGCAGCTTTGTTTTCTGGACGATCAACGCCAGAAAGAAGCAGACCGCGATGGCGATGGACGCGCCGACGGAAGAGATGATCAGGCTGTTGGAGAAACCTCTTCGCGCCGCATCCTCGACGAAGACAACTGCCAGATAATTTTTAAGCGTGATGCGGCTCCACTCAAAAGATCCCGTCCACGCATCCTGAAAGGACACTGCACACAAAGCCAGGAAGGGCAGAAAGATCAGCACGACGTAAAACAGGTTCACGCCGAAGCCGAACCACCGCCACCTGCCCAGTTTCAGCGGACGCGGGCGGTAACCCTTCCCCGTAATGGTGGCGAAGGACTTGTTCTTCAGGAACCTGATCTGCAGGACGATCAGCGCGGCCGTGAACAGGAACAACAACAGGCTCAACAAGGCCGCCGTCGGATAATCCGCCGGGTAATCATTCATGGCGCGATAGATGATCGTCGAGATTGTCGTGATGTGACCGGGTGTTCCCAAAACCTGAGGCACACCGAATATGCCGGCACAGGTCACAAACACGAGCATGAAAGAAGACAGGATCGCAGGTGCAGACAGCGGAAGCGTGATCCTGAGAGCCGTATTGATAATCGAGGAGCCAGCCATGCGCGCGGCCTCCTCGAGAGACGCATCCATGCTGCGCAGGCTTTCCAGCGTGAAGAGATAGATATAGGGCGCATAAAACAGGCCCAGCACAAAGGCGATGCCCGGTATCGAATAAATATTGACGAGGGGTCCCGGACCCAGGAGCGGTTCAACGAGCTTGTTAAGGAGGCCGATTTTCGGCGATGCGATCACCTGCCAGCTGAGTGCACCGACGACGCTCGACAGATAGAACGGCAGCATGTTCAGCGGATCGAGGATTTTAGCGAAAGGCATGTCGGTGCGCGCGACGAGCCAGGCCAGCGTGACCCCGAGCCCGCCTGCGATCATGGTCGCCCATATGCTGATCTGGAGCGTATTGCCGATTGCGACCACCACGTCGCGATCTGTCAGGACACTCCCCGCATGCTGGAAAAAGCCTTCGGACGATTCAAAGATCGATTCGTAAAGGATCATCACCATCGGATAGATGATGCTGACAAGCAAAACCGCATAGATCAGGGCAAGAAGTGCCCGACTCTGGAAACGTCGGGCCCCCATGCGCGACAGCGTTGCGCGGGTTGAGCTCATCCTGCTCGGCCAATGCCGGCCTTTTTCAGGAGGTCGCGAATTTTCTTGATCGTATCAGGCGTGCTGGTGTCCCAGTCCATCGGAATCGCCTTGACGTCCTCCCAGGCCGGGAAAAGCTCGGGGTTGGAGGTTTTCACACCCGGGCGGCCGAAAAACAATTCAGCGCCGGAGTTCTTGACCGTCTCGACACCATGCGCGCTTCGCACGAAATCCATGAACAACCGGGACGCGTTGGGATGGGGCGCTTTTTTCAGAATGACCGGCGTATCGGGCATCAGAAGGATCCCTTCCACGGGGAAGACGAGCTTCACATCAATGTTCTGATTGCGAAGGACGCTGGTATTTTTGCCATGCCCCATCAGCGTGATGGGAAACTCACCCGACCCGACCCAGCTGCGCCCTTCCGCCGTTTTTGAAAAATAGACCGGCTTCACGATCTTGCCGAGTTTGTAAAAGAATTCCTCGCCATTGGTCTTGCGGATACTCTCCGCCATTTCAGCAAAGGAGAATGATTGATTGACATCGCCGAGCGAAACCATCCCCTCGAAACGGGGATCCAGAAAGTCATTCCAGCTCTTGGGGTCGAAATTCGTGATGCCCTTTTGCGCAAGAACTTTCACATTATACATGGGCTGATAGGTGCGCGCATCCGACGCCCAATACCCGTCCATGGACAGGCCCGCCTTCTTGGAGAGCGTGTACTGCTCGTAATAGGGCGAATGATATTCAAGGATCTCGCCGCGCCGGTGGAGGTCCTTGAACCATGACCAGGCGGAGGCCCAGACGATGTCGAAATTGGTCTTGTTGGCCTTGATCTGCTGCTCGACCTGCACGGCGAGCGGCCCGGATCCCACAAAGGAATATTCCATC
>CAIWVR010000215.1 GCA_903916165.1 uncultured Hyphomicrobiales bacterium
AGGCGCATCCGCCGGTGTAGCGAGGGGCGCATCTTTCCACCGTCATTGCGAGCGGAGCGAAGCAATACAGAAGCCGCGCGTGAGGCCTGTAACATCTTTCGTTGAAGGACTCAGGCTCGTTTACCTTCATTCGTGCCTGGATTGCTTCGCTCCGCTCGCAATGACGCGCGTTATCCCAGCTTCAGCTCCGGCAAAATTTTCTGCCCAAATTCTTCCAGCCCGTCATGCATCGGCCAGAAGTGCAGCATGAACAGGCCGACGCCCATGGCTTCATAGCGCTTCATGCGCGCGACGATGGTTTTGGGTGTGCCGACGAGATTGGCACCGACGCCTGACACGCCGACCGGCGACAGCGCCGAGACCCGCATGTGCTCGTCGGCCTTGGCCTGCGCCTCCTCTTCGGTCTCGCCAATGATGACGATGGCGTTGATGCCATACATCATCTTGCGGCCGAGCGCCCTGACGCGGGTTTCCATCTGGCCGACTTCGTCCTCAATGCGCTTCAGGCTCTGTTCGTAATTGGCGCGGTCCCTGTCGTAATTGACGAACCAGCATTCGCATTCCTGTGCAACGACATTCATGCCCTCGTCCGCGCGGCTGGCGGCATAGAAGGGCGGGTGCGGTGCGCGCACCGAGCGCGTCGGCATTTTTACGCCGTCGAGATGATAGAAGTCGCCGTCGAATGTGACGGATTCCTCGGTCCACAGGCGTTTCATCACCTGGATGAATTCCTGCATCTGCCTGTAGCGGCCACCGTCCGACTCGATCCACTTGCCATACATATTATGTTCTTGTGGACGCGTTCCGTTGACAATGTTGACGCAGAAGCGGCCGCCGCTGATGCGGTCGAGTGAGGCACCGAGCTTGGCCATGATGCGCGGATCGGCTATGCCGGGATGCACGGCGGCCATGATCTCCATCTTGCGGACCACGGGTGCCAGCGCCGCCGCATAGATCCAGGAATCGAGATCGGGTCCGAACCAGCGCTGCGCGATGAGCGTGATGTCAAAGCCAAGCTCTTCGGCGCGGTTGAGCACTTTCACCGCATAGTCGAACGAGCCGTCAGGTCCGCCGCCATGCGTCGTCAATGCATCATGCAGCGGCTTGGTGAGCGGATCGGGGCGAATGGTCTGCGGGGCTGGCGTCCAGATGCCGAGGCGCATGGTCGTGTCCTTCTTAGTTCTTGGGTGCGCCATACATGATGTTGCGCAGCTTGTCGCGCTGCGCTTGCGGAATGTCGACGAGCCGTTGCACGACCGCGAGCGTTTGCTTCGCGTCGAGCGGCGTCAGTTCAAGGTTGATCCTGGCAGCTTCCCGCGCGAAATCCGGATCGCGTGCGGTCGCCATGAAGGCCGCTTGCAGTGCTTCCGCGCGATCGGCGGGAATGCCGGGAGGTGCCGCATAGGGCCGCGCGACGAGATAGGGAATTTCCGCCATCTCGATCATCTGCGTGGCATTCTCGTTTTTGGAAAGCTCCAGTGCCGTAGGGATATCCAGCAATTCAGGGTGGCGCGTCTTGCGGGCAAATTGCATCAGGATCTGCATCTTGCCCTTCGGGTCGGCCCAGGTCGGCTTGCCGACCTTCGTGCTGACGTAGTTGACGAATTGTGCGTCCAGTTCGCCGCTTTCGACGGCGAGTCCGATGGTGTTGGAATCCTGATAGCCCGGCACAAGCTTGATGTTCAGGCCGAGCACGTCTTTCAGGAGCACGGTGACGTCGTGGTCGGTCGCGCCGGCGCTGGTGACGCCGACGGTGATCTGCGGCCCGCCGGGACGGCGCAGGTCTTCGATGCCCGTCACATCGGCGCGCTTGCGCATGAAGAGCGTAAAGGAATCCTCGGTAGAATCCGACATGGTGCCAAGCCATGTCAGCTTCAGCGGATCGAACTGCACATTCGGATTGCCGCCGATCACCGCGATCAATGGCATGTTGCGATCGAAGGCGGCAATGACGGTGCCGTCCTTGGGCGCGGTGACGGCCAGATAATTGGTCGCGCGCAGCGAGGCCGCGCCGGGCATGTTCTGCACCACGACGCCGGGCTTGCCTGGCATGTGATTGGGCATGTAGCGGGCGAGAAGGCGGGCGAACAGATCGTAGCCGCCGCCCGGGCCGTAACCGACCACGAGATTGATCGTCTTGCCGCGGTAGAAGTCAGCCGTGTCAGCCTGCGCGGGGACGAGGGGTGCGATCGAGAGCGCCGTCAAAAGGGCGAGCCTTGCAAAATTCATGGTCATTTCTCCCAAACTTCTGTCGTGCAGGTTCTTGTGCGGCCTGCTTGCGCGCGGACGCTTTGCAGCCTCCGCCATCTCAAAATGATCCAACGCGTGTGAGCCGCGCTCACGGCCCCGAGCAGATGACGTTGAGCAGCGCCTGGTTGCCGCCCTCGACGGCCGCCATGGCGCGACGCATGGCATGTGGCATTTCGGCCGGGTTGCTGACGCGCTCGCCATAGCCGCCCGATGTTTCCACCGCCTTCTCGAAGCCGATCTCGTGATCGAAATAGGTCAGCGGTTCGCGATTTGATTTCGCCGCATAGCCGCCCGGATAGACCTCGCGCGTGTTGCGCTTCACTGCGCCCCACATCTGGTTGTTGAAGACAATGGTCAGGATCGGCAGGTTCTCGGCGCGCGCGACATAATGCGCCGGCACCGGATTGCCGAACATATAGGCACCATCGCCCACCGTGCAGATGACCCGGCGCTTGGGCGCCGCGATCTGCATGCCGAGCGCCGTGCCCAGGCCCCAGCCGAGGCCGCCGGCAGCGCCGGCCGAGAAGAAGGTGCCGGGCACGGTGAGATCGAGATGTTCCCACGTGAGAGGCGATTCCTTGATGAGGATCGTGTCGTCGCTCTTCACCTCATTGACGCAATGGGTGATCCACGCCGGATGCAGCGGGTCCTGCGTGCGACCCTTTTCGAGAACCTCCGCCCAGCGCGCGCGCTGGTTGGCGCGCGTTTCCGCCAGCCGCTTGCGGCGCGCCTCGATACGGTCGCGGGCCTTGGGCGCGCGCAGTTTCAGGGCCTCCGTCAGCATCGGCAGCGTGCCAGACAGCACGCCGGTGATGCCAAGGTCGCTGGGAAAGCCACGCATGGGATAGGCGGAAAACAGCGGATCGACGGCGATGTGAATGATCTTCGCGTCGGGCAGCGGCGCCTTCTTGGAGGGGATCCACGGCACGTCGCATTCGAGCACGATGACGAGATCGGCCTTGTCGAGAAACGCATCGGGATTATAGCCCAGATGCATGTCGTGATCGGTCGGCAATGCCATGTAGCGCGGCTTGCGCTGCACGACGGGAATCGCAAAACACTCCGCCAGCGCCGCAAGGCGGGCGACGTCACCCGTGTCGCGCCCCGCGCTTGAGGTGATGATGACCGGGTTTTCTGCCCGCGCGATCATCTCCGCCGCCTCGTCGATGGCCGCCGGATCGGCATAGGGCGCGGACGGCGTGCGATGGCGCGACGGCGATGTATAGGTGAACGTTTCGATGGGAGTCGCGAGAACTTCGCGCGGCAGGGTGAGATAGATCGGTCCCTTCGGCTCGCTCATCGCAATGTTGATGGCGCGGTCGATGGCGGGCTCGATGACCTGCGTGTTGGGAAGCTCATAATCCCATTTCACAAATTCGCGCAGCATGGCGCCCTGGTCGCGCATTTCCTGCGGCCAGTGGATCTCGCCCGAGCGTTCGCCCATCAGGCCGCCTTCCTCGCTGTAGGGCGTGCGGCCGGCAGAAAACAGGATCGGCACATTGCCCCGCCAGGCGTTCATCACGCCGCAGATGGCGTTTGCGGTGCCGACGTTGACATGAACCATGACGAGTTGCGGCTTGCCGGTGACGAGATAATAGCCAAGCGCCATGCCGACCGCGACATTCTCATGTGGCACGGTAATGGGCTTGGGGCTTGAGCCGCCGGTGATCTCGATCTTGGCCATCGCCTCGATCAGCGGCGCGAAATCCGTGCCCGCATTGGCGAAGAGATAGTCGATCCCGCGATCTTTCATCACTGTGAGATAGGCTTCCGCCGCCGTTCCGTTCTCGATTTTCTGGCTGGCCACTGGGGCGCTCCCTTTATTTTTATTTGCTGTCGCGGACGTCTTTGGCCCGTGCGAGGACCGCCGCCGGGGTCTTGGCGAGATCCTCGACATATTTCTGCATGTCTTCACCCGACGCCGGTTCGAAATCGAGTCCGAACTTCTTCACCTCGTCAAGATATTCGGAATCCTTCAGCATGGCGTCGAAGCCGCGCCGCAGGAGGGTGACGCGCTCGGCCGGCAGCCCGGGCGGGGCGACAATGGATTTGCCGATTTCAGTCGCGCTGGCGTAAAGCGCCAGAATCGCGCGGTCTTCCGGCGTCTTGCCGAGTTCCACCATGGTCGGGATGTCGGGCAGTTCGGGATGGCGCGTGGCCCCCCATTGCACGATGATATGAGCCTTCTTGTTGTCGAGCCAGTCGCGCTTGGCGGCTTTTACTGTGGACCACGCCAGCAGGCAGCCGTCGATCTCACCCTTTTCCATGGCGAGGCAGCTCTCCGCTGCGCCGCCGTAGCCGGTCACCATCTTGAATTTGGTGCCGCCCAGCGCATTGAGCAGTTTCGGGTAGATGACGGCGGGCGCCATCGGCCCGCTGCCGCCCTGCACGCTTTCCTTCGTGCGGGCGTCCTCGATCGTTTTCACGCCGGAGGGTGCCCACAGCACCTGCACATTGGTGCTCGCGCTGATGCGGCCGATCCAGTTGAAGTTTTGCGAGACATAGGCGACGCCATTGGTGCCGAGCAATTCTTCGGACGGCGTGGTGTCGGGGATGATGCCGAGCGTCGTGCCGTCCTTCGGTGCCACGCCATACATGAAGTTCGCAGCCTTCATGCCGCCGGCACCGATCATGTTCTGCGGCACGACCTTTGGGGCACCCGGAATATGTTTGCCGAGATGGCGCGAGACCATGCGGCCATAGATGTCATAGCCGCCACCCACCGGGAAGCCGATGATCAGGTTGATGGCATTGTCGCGATAGAAATCCGCGCTGGCGGTTTGCGCCAAGGCGGGAACCTGCATCAAGCCGAATGCGGTCGTCGCCAGGACCAGTCCGTGAATGGCCCGTTTCGAGCGCATGATATCCTCCCTGAATTTCAGCGACCAAGGATAGACTGGCAGCGGGCGGACGCCAAGCGCGCTGAAGCGGGCGGGCTCAGTCGCTCTCGAACGGGCGGGGCGTCTCCAGAAAGCGGGCGACCGCCTTGCGGCCGGCGGTTTCCCGCTTGTCGGAACCGCGCGCATTGCGCCGGGTCGCGTTGCGCAGGATGTCCTTGCCGATCTCGGATGCGAACTCTTCGAGCAGGGCCGCGCAGACGCGCGCATCGTTGAGTTGGCCCAGCGCCGATTGCATCGTCTTCAGCGCCTTCAGATAGGCTCGGCGCTCCTTGCGCGCGCGGCGGGCCACGAGCCCTCCGGTCATTTCACAGACATAGGCGAGGCTTTTGGCACGGATGCGCACCTTGTGCCGTTCGTCCGGGTCAAGGTCGTGCATGGCTTCGGCACCCTTGCGAATCCGCCCATCCCAGCGATGCAGTTCGAGGGCGACAATGTCGCCGATGGTCCCGTGTGTCTGTTTCTTCGGCTTGCGCATCCGCCAGGTGCCGCAGGTGAGCCAGGCGGAAAAATCGATCAGCAGGTGCCGGTAGCGTGGTGAGGCGAGCACGTCCTGCACATGCGCACAGGCCATGTCGCGCCGTGCCCGCAGCGTGTCGCCGAGCGCGAGGCGCTCGCCCGCCACGTCGAGGTCGCGCGCGGCCCCGAGGGCATGAGAGAGATATTTCAGCTCGCCGCTCAGCTCGTCGAAGGCATTGTCGCGCAGGTGATGGGCAAAGACACGCATCAGCGCGCGCAGGCGGCGCACGGCGGTGCGGGTCCGGTGCAGCGCCTCGGGCGATTGCGTGGCGCGCAGCACGGGCACATTGGCTGATAAAGGTTCCAGACAGGCCTGCGCCAGATGCGTCAGTCCGCGTGCGAAGCTTGCATCAGCGGCCAGTGCGGGGACCGGCGTGTCGCACACGATATCGTCCAGTCCGTCCTTCAGCGCCCAGCCGCGCTGCGCCTTGGTGCGCAGGTCGAGATCGAGCGGCAGGTCGGTCGCCAGCGCGCGGGCCAGTGCGAAAAGGTCGCGCGGGTCGCCCTGTTTCAATTCGAGTTCGAATTCGCACACAGGCGCGCTGCGGGCGTCCGCCATGATCCACCCGCGATCACATGCGGCCTCGATCAGGCTTGTGCCCTTTGTGAGCATCCAGATGCGCCGCTCGACATTGACCGTGAACATGGCTTCGAGCGGGGCGTCCGACACCGCCTTGCGCAAGGCGCGGGGCAGGGGGACATGGGCGAGATCGGGTGTCTCGCCCGCCGCCGGCTGTTCCCATTCGTGGCGCGCGGTGGCGTCGCCCGTGGCCGCCTTGAGTGTCTGTACACGCCGCCCGGATTCGTCGCGGATGCGGCAGCTGAATTGCGCCTTTCGCAAATCATGGCCGGGGGTGTCGAAATAAGTGGCGGCGTGCTGGCGCAGATCTGTTTCGGTCGCGGCCTGCAGGAGTGGATGCGCGTCCAGCACAGCCGCCGCGTCGGGCGGCAGGGCAAACTTGAGCTCGACTTC
>CAIWVR010000216.1 GCA_903916165.1 uncultured Hyphomicrobiales bacterium
AAAAGCCCTCACCCGTCAGGCTTCGCCTGCCACCCTCTCCCGCCAGTGCGGGAGAGGGGAACGCACGTCTACCTTTTCGCTTCCTTCATCGCTTCTACGATCGCCACGGTCTCCACACTCACCCGCGTCACGCGGGCGATCAGGTCCACGACCTTTTCCTTGTGCGGGTCGAGGATCCAGTCGAACGCGCAGGACGTCCTTTCGTCACGCCGGTCCATTTTAACTTTTTACAAGCAAAGCGTTTCCTCTGGTGCGCGCGACGGTGGTGTAACCGCTGCCAAGAAGTTGGCCCAAAATATCTGTCTTCCAGAGATCGCCCGATGTGTGTTCGATGACGATGCTGCGGGGCAGGAGGGTTTCGGGAGCTGCGGCCAGGAAGGGCGTCAGCACGCGGTCCTCATGTCCTTCCACATCAATCTTGAGCGCGTCTATCCGTTCTATGCCATGCCTATTCAGCAGGGTCAGCAAAGGAATGGCTTCCACGCGAAGTGCGAATTCCCGCTCCACATCGATCAGACAGGCACCGCCGAGTCCTCGTCCGACATCCAGGAAGGTCAAGCGCGGCGCGTCGCTGATGGCCTTCTGCTCGACGATAAGCGTCTTGCCATTTCGCTGCGATGGACTGAGGAGAGAAGCATTCTGGTGGATCCGGGCCGTCAGCTCGGGGTTGGGCTCGATCGCGATCACGGTCGTGCCCGGAGCTGACTTCGCGAGCATGAAATTCGTGTAAAATCCGGAGTTTGCGCCGATGTCCACGAAAACATTTCCAGCGATTTTCATGTGTTCGAAAAGGAATTCGAGCTCCCGGTCATCGTAACGGCCAAAAATCGCCCTTCGCTCCGTCGCATTGTCGAGGTGGAAAAGATACGGGATGCCTTTAAATGTCGTCTGGACACGTTTGACCTTGAGCGCGTCGAGCATTCGCAGCAGAAGGCGTCTGGCCTTACCGCGACCCATGAACGTCGATTGGCCAAGCGAAACAAGACCACGGGACAATACGCGCAATGAAGAGTGCATTCCAAAAGACCAATTTAAAACCAGACATCGAAAGTATTATAGATAGCGAATTACCGCCGCCTTGCATAGTCTTGCATCACTGCCATCTTGGGGATGCGGGATCATGATTTCCGCATGAGACCCCTTCCCATTCTACCCGCGTCCCTGTATAGGACGCGCTTCGCTGTGGGAGACGTGCCCGGTTTTGCCGCCGGGAGTCCATGTCGCACCACAAACTGCAACCACCCGGCTCCGGATGCGAAAATCCGGTGACGGGAGCTTTTTGGAGCAGCCATTATGGCAAAGAAGATCACGGGCTACGTGAAGCTTCAGGTGCCGGCCGGCGCGGCGAATCCTTCGCCCCCGATCGGACCCGCGCTCGGTCAGCGCGGCCTGAACATCATGGAATTCTGCAAGGCGTTCAACGCCAAGACCGCGCAGATCGAGAAGGGGACACCAATCCCCGTCGTCATTACCGCTTATGGTGATCGGTCCTTCACCTTCGAGATGAAACAGCCGCCGGTCACATTCTGGCTGAAGAAGGCTGCGAATCTGAAGATCGGCAAGAAGCCGGCTTCCGGCTCGAAGACGCCGGGCCGCGGTTTCGTCGGCAAGGTCACGACGGCCCAGATCCGCGAAATTGCGGAAAAGAAGATCGTCGATCTCAACTGCCATACCGTGGAAGCGGCGATGGCGATGATCACAGGCTCCGCCCGTTCGATGGGCCTCGAGGTGGTGGAGTAACCATGTCACACATCGGAAAGCGCGTCCTCAAGGGACGTGACGGCATTGAACGCACCAAGCTCTACAAGGTCGATGAGGCCGTGGCGCTGGTGAAGGATCGCTCCAACGCGAAATTCGACGAAACCGTCGAAATCGCCATGAACCTGGGCGTCGACCCCAAGCACGCCGACCAGATGGTGCGTGGCGTGGTCAACCTGCCGCATGGCACGGGTCGCGTCCTGCGCGTCGCCGTGTTCGCCCGTGGCGCCAAGGCTGATGAAGCCCGCGCCGCCGGTGCCGACATTGTCGGCGCGGAAGAGCTGGTCACCATCGTCCAGGGCGGCACGATCGACTTTGATCGCTGCATCGCCACACCGGACATGATGCCGCTCGTGGGTCGTCTCGGCAAGGTCCTCGGCCCGCGCGGCATGATGCCCAACCCGAAGGTCGGCACCGTGACGATGGACGTGAAGGCTGCCGTTGCCGCCTCGAAGGGTGGAGCCGTTGAGTTCCGCGTCGAGAAGGCCGGCATCATTCAGGGGTCGGTCGGCAAGGCCTCGTTCGGCCAGGACCAGCTCATCGACAATATCAAGGCGTTTGTCGATGCGGTCGCCAAGGCCAAGCCGCAGGGTGCCAAGGGCACCTACATCCAGCGCGTCGCCCTGTCGTCGACGATGGGTCCGGGCGTCAAGGTCGATCCGGCCACGGTCGCCTCCGGCGCCTGATCAATCCAGTCATCCGGCCCTGTTCCTGCAGGGCCGGGGAGGTTTCCCTATACGTAAAAAGTTTTGAATGCCACTTGGCAGAAAGATTTTAAGCGTTTAGATAGGCGTTTGGGGTCGGCTTTGGAGCCACCCCAAGCCAATATTGAGATTCCCCCGGGCTTGGCCCCTGTTCAGCGCTTTTGCGCGCAAGGGCAAGGCAAGGGGGTGATAAGGCCGGCGGACCCGGGGAGAAATCCTCGCGTTTTTCCGGCTTTGTCCTGTCCGAGACTGCAGGCGTCCGCATCCGTGTGGACTTAATGACTGAAGGCTTCGCCGGTTCGGGCGGGGTGTTCGGGAGCCAGCATAGACGGGGAAGACCAGGTTTTCAGGACCGTGCGGCCTCGTGCAGTGCGGCTCCCATCGAGTTTGGTTCGAACCTTCTGTCCGGTAGCGATAAGACTCGCTCCGGGGACAGGCACTCGCCGCCAATGCGTGCCTCAAAGCATACATTGGCTTGTGCAACCGGCGGAACGCTTTTGTTTCGCCAACCGGAGAGAGCACTGTGGACAGAGCTGAAAAGAAAGAGCTCGTCGCGGAGTTGGGCGGCGTCTTTAACAAGACGTCGGTCGTCGTCGTGGCCCACTACTCCGGCCTGACCGTTGTTCAGCTGCAGAAACTGCGCAAGCAGATGCGTGAAGCTGGTGCAACCGTCCAGGTCGCCAAGAACCGCCTCGCCAAGATCGCTCTCGAAGGCACGGATGTCGCCTCTATCGGGTCCCTTCTCAAGGGACCGACCCTGATCGCCTATTCGGACGATCCGGTGGCGGCACCGAAGGTCGCCGTGGCTTTCGCGAAGGATCATGACAAGCTTGTCATCCTTGGTGGTGCCATGGGCACGACCGCCCTGAATGTGGATGGCGTCAAGTCGCTCGCGACCCTGCCGTCCCTCGACGAACTGCGCGCGAAGATCGTGGGCCTTATCCAGGCTCCTGCGACCAAGATCGCCCAGCTCTCCACCGCACCGGCTGCCAAGTTGGCGCGTGTGTTCGGGGCCTATGCCAATCGAGACGCAGCCTGACCGGCGCTTCTTAAATCGAACCAAACTCATCCATCCCAAGGAAATTGACCCATGGCAAACCTCGAAAAGATCGTCGAAGAACTCTCGACGCTGACGGTTCTCGAAGCCGCTGACCTCGCCAAAATGCTCGAAGAAAAGTGGGGCGTCTCCGCTGCTGCCGCCGTCGCCGTTGCTGGCCCGGCTGCTGGCCCGGCCGCCGTCGTCGAAGAGCAGACGGAGTTCACGGTCATTCTCGCCGCCGCCGGCGACAAGAAGATCGAAGTCATCAAGGAAGTCCGCGCGATCACGGGCCTCGGCCTCAAGGAAGCCAAGGACCTCGTCGAAGGCGCTCCGAAGGCCGTCAAGGAAGCCGTCTCCAAGGACGAAGCTGCCAAGATCAAGGCTGCCCTCGAGAAGGTCGGCGCCAAGGTTGAGCTCAAGTAATTGGTTGCGGGCCGCTTGACGCGGTCCCTCCACTGAATCTGATCGGTCCCGGAGGTGTGCCTCCGGGGCCGATCTTCCGTGCCGGCAAGCCTTCGGGCCGCCGGGACGTCGCCGCGGAGCGCGGTGCACGAGTTTCGGGCCGCATGGTCCATTTTTGGCGCGTCCGCCCCGGGCGCGCGCGGCGAGAGGCCTTCTGGCCCGCCGATCATTGAGGTGCGAGGAGCGACATGGCGCAGACGTTCACCGGCCGTAAGCGTGTCCGCAAATTTTTCGGTCACATTCGTGAAGTGGCTGAGATGCCGAACCTCATCGAGGTTCAGAAGGCGTCCTATGATCAGTTTCTGATGGTTGACGAACCGAAGGGTGGGCGTCTCGACGAGGGCCTGCAATCGGTTTTCAAGTCGGTTTTCCCGATCTCGGATTTTTCCAGCACGGCCTTGCTTGAATTCGTGAAATACGAGTTCGAACAGCCGAAATATGATGTCGATGAATGCCGCCAGCGCGGCATGACCTTCGCCGCGCCGCTCAAGGTGACGCTGCGGCTGATCGTGTTCGACGTCGATCCCGACACCGGCGCCAAGTCCGTCAAGGACATCAAGGAGCAGGACGTCTATATGGGCGACATGCCGTTCATGACCATGAACGGCACCTTCGTGGTCAATGGCACAGAGCGCGTCATCGTCTCGCAGATGCATCGTTCGCCCGGCGTGTTCTTCGACCATGACAAGGGCAAGTCCCACTCGTCCGGCAAGCTGCTGTTTGCTGCGCGCATCATTCCCTATCGTGGTTCCTGGCTCGATATCGAGTTTGACGCGAAGGACATTGTGTTCGCGCGCATTGATCGCCGTCGCAAGATTCCTGTCACGTCGCTGCTGTTCGCGCTTGGCATGGACGGCGAGGAGATTCTGTCGACCTTCTACAAGCAGATGTCCTACACCCGGGTGAAGGATGGCTGGCGCGTGCCCTATGACGCCGAGCGCATGCGCGGCGTGAAGGCTTCGGTCGACATGATCGACGCCGACACCGGCGAGGTCGCTGTCGAGGCCGGCAAGAAAGTGACTGCGCGCGGCGCGCGTCTGCTCGCCGAGAAGGGCCTCAAGGCCGTTCGCGCGACGGATGAGGATCTGTACGGTCAATATATTGCCCAGGATCTTTACGATCCGACGACGGGGGAAATCTTTGCCGAAGCCGGCGAGGAGATCACCGCCAAGTCGCTCGCGGCCCTGGTGGACGTTGGCTTCGAGGAACTTCCGATCCTCGACATCGATCACATCAACATCGGTCCTTACATCCGCAACACGCTCACCGCCGACAAGAATTCGACGCGTGAGGAGGCTCTGTTCGACATCTACCGCGTGATGCGTCCCGGCGAGCCGCCGACGGTCGATTCTGCCGAGAATATGTTCCACTCGCTGTTCTTCGATTCCGAACGCTACGACCTGTCTGCGGTCGGTCGCGTGAAGATGAACATGCGCATGGACCTT
>CAIWVR010000217.1 GCA_903916165.1 uncultured Hyphomicrobiales bacterium
CGGGCGCATGGTCGGCGGTCCGGCGAAAGCCTGTGTCGTGTCGTCGGGCCTGTACGGATCCATTTCCGGTTCGCCAGTGGCCGATGTGGCAACGACGGGGCCGGTGAGCATTCCGATCATGAAACGGATGGGGATGAGCGCAGAGCGCGCCGGCGCCATTGAGGCTGCGGCCTCGACGGGCGGCTCGATGCTGCCGCCGGTGATGGGCGCTGTTGCCTTCATCATGGCGAATTTCACGGGCATCACCTACAACAACATCTGCCTCTACGCCGCTGCCCCCGCCCTTCTCTATTATCTTGGCGTCTTCACGCAGGTGCATTTTGAGGCCGTCCGGCTCGACATGGGCTGCGTGCCGGAAAGCGAAATTGTCGGCCTGCGTCGCGCGCTCACCAACAATTGGCCGAGCATCATTCCCATTGCCGTCCTGATCCTGCTGCTCGTGCAGGGCTATTCCGCCGCTTATGTGGCGGCAGGTTCGGCCGTGTCGGTCGTTCTTGCCAGCTGGATGCGCCGTCGCGGTGCCATCGGCCCGCGCCGCTTCATGGAGGCCTGCATCGAAACCTGCATGTCTTCGGTGCCGCTGGTCGCGGCGGTCGCGGCGGCCGGCATGATCATCGGTTGCATCGAGCTGACGGGCCTCTCGGGCAAGTTCACGCTGCTGCTGTTCGAATTGTCGGGCGGCGCGATGATCCCCTCGCTCATTCTGGCGGCTGCCATTCTCGTGCTGCTCGGCATGGGCATGCCGACAACCGGCGTCTACATTATGGGCGTGGCGCTGCTGGCGCCCGTGCTGATCGGCAAATTCGGCCTCCCGTTGATGCCGGTTCACATGTTCCTTCTGTTCTATGCCTGCATGTCGGCGATCACGCCACCCGTCGCGGTGGCGGCCTTCGCGGCGGCGGCGGTGGCGGACGCCAACCCATTCAAACTGGCACCCTATGCCTGCAAGCTGGCGGTCGGGGGCTTCCTGCTGCCCTTCTTTTTCCTGTTCAACACGGGGCTCCTGATGCAGGGCTCACTCGGCCAGATCCTGTGGGACACGACCATGGGGGCGGCGACGGTGCTCTGCGCCTGCGTCTTCCTGCATGGCCATGTCCGGCGCAGCCGCATGCCAGTGCTGATACAGATGGCGTTCGGAGTCGCCACCATCGCGCTCATCGTGCCAAATGGCGCGCTGCAAGGCGTGGTCGCGCTCGCCTCCGCGCTGCTTTTCTTCTGGCTGCATCGAGGCAAGGCTCCCGCTTCGGAACGCACGGCTTAAGGACAAGATTGCATGCCCCCCAATCCACGTTTCGACCTCACCGGCCAGTCGGTCATCATCACGGGCGGCGGCAAGGGGATCGGCAAGGTTTACGCGCGTGAATTCGCCCGCGCCGGCGCGCGTGTCGTTGCCGCCGACATCGACGGCGATGCCGCGCGGGATGTGGCTGCGGAGATCGTCAGCGAGGGTGGCACATGCCTTGGGGTGACGACCGATGTGTCGGATGCCGCTTCGGTGGAAGCTATGGTGGCCGCGACACTCGGTGCCTTCGGTCGCATTGACGTGCTTATCAACAATGCCTCGCTGATGAGCACCCTGCCCCGCCGCTCGTTTCTGGAGATCCCGGAAGAAGAATGGGACCGCGTCATGTCGGTCAATTTGAAGGGGCTGTTTCTGTGCTGCCGCTCGGTGGTCCCGCATATGCGCGACCAGGGCCGCGGCAAGATCGTGAACATATCCTCGAGCCGCGTGTGGGAAGGCGTCCCCAACCGCCTGCATTACACGACGTCAAAGGCGGGCGTGATCGGCTTCACCCGCGCCATGGCGCATGAAGTCGGCGCGATGGGGATCACGGTCAATGCGGTCACGCCCGGCTACACGCTGTCAGAAAGCCAGGTCACGTCATCGACGGGCAATTATCTTGCCGCGCAGGCGGAAGGGCGTGCCATGGGGCGTCCGCAACATCCTGAGGACCTTGTCGGAACCGTCATGTTCCTGTCCTGCCCGGCGAGCGATTACATGACCGGCCAGACGATCAATGTCGATGGAGGCAAGGCCATGCACTGAGCATGGCCCGCCCTAATTGTGCGGCCATTCCACCAGATCGCCGACCGGCGGGGTCCGGATCGAACGGATGATCGCCTTCAGCATCGTGCGCGTCAGCTCCCTGGCCTGTTCGTCTTTCATGCAATCGAGCATCAGTGCGAGACGACCAAACGCGCTTGCGCGTTCCGCCACGAAATCGGAATAGGCCTCTTCGGAAAAATCACGGCCTTCAGCCACATCCAAGGTCCCGTCGTCGTCGCTCATGTCGCGTCTCGCTCAGGTTCGAGCCCCCGGGACTGTACCAGGGGGCGAGCGCCACCCGGCGTCAAGCCGAGACTTTGGCATAACGCATGGCTTAGAGCTTCATCATGCACGAAAAAGAGCATAATGGCCATGAGCCTAGTCTAAAAAATGAGCATGGCGCAAATTTGAGGCAGCGATTAAGCTGGTCGTCAGCAGATGACACGAGCGCGGCGGGAAACGGCATGCCCCCTGCAAGAGGGGCCTTGCAGCGCGCCGCGCTGAAACAGGAGAGTCCATTGGCAGTCGATGTGGTGAAGATTGAGATCAAGAGCGTCGCGGATGCGTCCGGGCTCGCCGAATTCATCGCATCCGGACGCTTCAGTGCCGATCAGGTGGTCGCCGTCATCGGCAAGACCGAAGGCAATGGCGGCGTGAATGATTTCACGCGCATCCTGTCCGACCAGGCATTCCGCAAGGTGCTGCTCGACCACGGCACGCGCGACGCCGCCGCCATCAAGAAGATCCCCATGGTCTGGTCCGGCGGTTGCGATGGCGTGATCACGCCCCACGCCACCATTTTCGCGCGCAATGCCGAGACCGGCCCGGCCCGCGAGACCCGTCTGGTGATGGGCACGGCGCTGTCGCCGCAGATCATGCCGGAAGACATCGGCCGCCCGGCCATGGTCGAGAAGGTCGCGGAAGGCGTACGACTCGCCATGAAAGACGCAGGCATCACCGACCCGAGGGACGTGCATTACGTCCAGACCAAGACCCCGCTTTTGACCATCGAGACCATCCAGGACGCCCACGCACGCGGTCACGATGTGTTCTGCGAGGTCCATGATTCGATGGGCGTGTCCAACGGCACGACAGGGCTCGGCATCGCCGTGGCGCTCGGCGAGATTTCCATGCCGAGGGCGGAGGAGATCTGCAAGAATCTCGATCTCTATTCCGCCGTGGCCTCCTGCTCCTCGGGCGTCGAGCTCGACTGCGCGCAGATTGTCCTGTTCGGCAACAAGGCGGGGGCTGGCGGGCGCTATCGCATCGGCCATGCGGTGATGAAGGACGCGCTCGACATGGACGGCATCTATGACGCCATTCGCAATGCCGGCCTCGACCTGCCCGAGCGGCCGCGCGCCAGCGATCTCAAAGGTCGCGTCGTCAATTGCTTCATGAAATGCGAGGCTGACCGCACCGGCAAGCTGCGCGGACGTCGGCAGATCATGCTCGACGATTCCGACGTGCATCATCACCGACATTCCAAGGGTGCCGTGGGTGGTGTCGCGGCGGCGGCGATCGGCGATCCTGCCGTGTTCGTCTCCGTCGATGCCATGCACCAGGGACCACAGGGTGGCGGGCCAGTCATCGCCATCGTCGAGATGAACTGAGGGTCCGGGTGGCCGGGGCATGGCCCCGGTCTTGCTTGGTATTTATCGGGGCCTTGGTTAATTTGCCTTTCGATGGGCGCAACGCCCGCCAGGAGTGGAAAACATGCGTCACCTGAAAACATTTCTCGCCACGGCGGCGCTGATCGCCAGCGCCTTCTCGGGCACGGCTTCCGCACAACAAAAAGTCCGCGTCGGTGCCAATCCGGTCAGCGCCTCGCTGCCGCTCTATTACGGGATCGAGAAAGGCTTCTTCAAAGCCGAAGGGCTCGACCTCGAAATGACACAGATCATTGGCCCGCCGGCCAACCTTGCCGCGCTGATCGCCGGCCAGATCGATGTCTCGTCCAACCTGACCACCATCGACGCCGCCAACGGCAATCTGAAGAAGCCCGGTGCTGCGATCTTCATCGCCATCAATTCCCAGAACAAGCAATATAAGATGGAGCAATTCGTCATCCGCAAGGGCTTGCAGGCCAAGAGCCTCGCGGATTTGAAGGGCAAGCGCATCGCTTCCGCCCCGGGACCGGGCAATGTCATCATGGCGAAGGCCGTGCTCAAAAAGGCCGGCCTCAACGAGGGCGATTACACGCTCGACCAGCTCGACCTGCCCCAGCATGTGAACGCGCTCACCGCCGGCACGTTCGACGCCGCCTACACACTGGAGCCCGCGGCCACGATCCTCGCCGCAACCGGCGGCGGAACGACGCTGGAAGCCGGCTTGATCGCGACCTATGTCCTCGGCGACGACAAGGCCAACGGCTGGGCCGCCGGCACCGCCATGGCGGGTGACTTCATCAAGACGAAGCCCGAGGCAGCCAAAAAATTCGCCGCCGCCTGGGAGAAGTCCATCGCGGCCGTCGAGGCCAATATGGATGACGCGCGCAAGTCGCTCGCCAAGAGCATCGCCATGTCGCCGGAAGTCGCGGCCACCGTGCCGATGGTCAAATTCGTCATGGCGAAGGACCTGACGCCGGCCAATGTGACCGAGTTCCAGAAGTTCATCGACTTCGTGTCGGATGCCGGCATCCTGTCGGCCAAGGTCGACGTCAACACCATGCTCCAGAAGTACTGACCTCATGACAATGGCCGTGACAATGAATGTCGATCCCGCCCCGGTGCGCCTCGGCCCCGGACCAGACGGAAATCCGCCCGCGCACATCACCGTGCGCGGCCTGCACAAGCAGTTCAACGACACGGTCATTTACGAGAACTTCGATCTCGACATCCCCCGCGGCAAGTTCATCTCGATCTTCGGGCCGAACGGCTGCGGGAAGTCGACGCTCATCAACCTCATCTCCGGGCTGATCCCCATCGACTCGGGCGATGTGCGCTTCGGTGGCAAGACGCTGGCTGAAACAAAGATCGGCTATGTCTTCCAGAACTATCGTGAGGCGCTCTTCCCCTGGATGACAGCCTTTGAAAACATCGTCTATGCGCTGCTGCTGCGGAAGGTCGCGCGCCCCGAGGCGGAAGAGCGCGTCCACAGGCTCGTCACGCATCTGGGCGTCAAGATCGACCTGAAACTCTTCCCCTATATGATGTCGGGCGGACAGCAGCAGCTGGTCTCGATCATGCGCGCCCTTATCATCGAACCCGAAGTCCTGTTCCTCGACGAGCCGTTCTCGGCGCTCGATTATGAGATGACGCTGTTCATGCGCGAGCAGCTGCAGCGCATCTTTGAAGAAACCGGCACGACCATGGTGCTCGTCTCGCATGACCTCGAAGAGGCCGTCTATCTGGCTGACTACGTGCTGCTGCTGACGCGGCGTCCCGGCAATATTGCGTCCTATCCGCTGGTCGACATTCCCCGGCCGCGCAATGACGCCACGCTTGCCAACAAGGACTTCGTGCTCCTGAAGGCCAGCTGCCTTGAAACATTCCAGCGCGAGGTGCGACGCGGATGAGCTCGAAAAGTGACCGTTTCCTGCCGCTCATCGGCGTCGCTGGCCTGATCCTGTTCTGGTATGTCGGCTATTGGGTGAAGATCGTCGATCCCGTCCTTCTGCCGCCGCCGCACGCCGCAGCGATGGCGCTGTGGAAGGGCATGGCGGGCGGCAGCCTCTACAGCGACTTTCTCGTCACTGTCTGGCGAACCCTGGCCGCCCTCTCGATTGCTGCCGTCATCGCGATCCCGCTCGGCATCGTGCTGGGTGCCAATGAACGGCTCTACCGCTCGGTCGAATTCGTCATCGACTTCTTCCGCTCGACGCCGGCCTCGGCCATGTTCCCGCTGTTCTTGGTCATCTTCGGCGTCGGCGACCGCACCAAGATCTTCGTCGCCGCTTTCGGTGCCGCACTCGTCATCCTGTTCAACGTGTCCTACGGCGTGATGAATGCCCGCAAAACCCGTATTCTCGCGGCCAAGATCATGGGTGCCTCAAACTGGCGCATCATGAAGGACGTGGTGCTGATGGAAAGCCTGCCGCAGACTTTTGTGGGCCTGCGCAATGGCATTTCGCTGGCGCTCGTCATCGTTGTGGTCGCGGAAATGTTCATCGGCTCGGTGAACGGCATCGGCAACCGCGTCTTCACGGCGCAGCAGATGTTTGAAATGCCCGACATGTACGCGGCTATCTTCGCAGCCGGCGCGCTCGGCTATGGCCTCAACATAATATTCCTCATGATCGAGAAGAGCTACGTTCACTGGTCAGGCAAGTGAGCCGCACGGCAGAACTGACCAAGCTTTCGGCGGTCGAACTCGCCCGCCGCATCCGCACCGGAGAGATCACACCTCTCGACGTGCTGGACGCGCATCTCGCCAAAATCGCCGAACTGAACCCGCAGCTCAACGCCATCGTCACGCTCGACATGGAAGGTGCCCGCGCACAGGCCATCGCCGCCGGCGAGGCGGTGACGCGCGGCGACAAGCTCGGCACCCTGCATGGCCTGCCCGTCGTCATCAAGGACGTAACGCTGACCAAGGGCATGCGCACGACCTATGCCTCGCCGCTCTACAAGGATTTCATCCCGGACGTGGATGCAGCGCCGGTCGCGCGGCTGCGCAAGGCGGGCGCGATCATCCTGGGCAAGACCAACACGCCCGAATTCGCCACCGGTGCGACGACCTTCAACGATGTCTTCGGCGTCACCCGCAATCCGTGGGACCCGACCAAGACCCCGGCCGGATCGTCCGGCGGCTCGGCGGCAGCGGCGGCCAGCGGCATGGTCCCGCTGGCGCAGGGCACGGATTTCGGCTGTTCGGTGCGCATGCCTGCTGCCTTCTGCGGGATCGTCGGCATCCGCACGACGGCGGGGCTGATCCCCAATGATCCGATGCACCTGCCCTGGGACGCAGGCCAGGTGCATGGGCCGCTGGCACGCAGCGCGGAGGACGCCGCCCTCATGCTCGACGCCATGGTGGGCCTCGACCCGACCTGGCCAATTTCGGCCGCGCCGCCCTGGGCCAGCGCGCTCGACATCGTCAATGCGACCACCGACGCCAAGGGCCTGCGCATCGCCTATGTCTCCGACATTGCGGGCTTCGGCGTCGAAGATGAGATCAACACGATCTGCCGCGCTGCCGCCATGAGGCTTGCCTGCGACGGCGCGCAAGTCGACGAGATCAAGCTCGATCTC
Organism: uncultured Hyphomicrobiales bacterium; assembly: GCA_903916165.1. Lineage (GTDB taxonomy): Bacteria > Pseudomonadota > Alphaproteobacteria > Rhizobiales > Beijerinckiaceae > Terripilifer. The sequence goes on from CAIWVR010000217.1 coordinate 7,234, forward strand.
GCCGAGGGCTTTGCCGCCTACAAGACCTTGCGCGGCGAATGGATGGTTGGACAGCAGATCGAGCGCCTCGATTTCATCGACCAGTTCGGTGCCAACCTCTCCGGCAATGTGAAGGCAGGCCTGGCGCTTTCCGTGCTGGATACGGCAAAAGCCGAACTCGTGCGCGAACACATGTGGGCGCGTTTCAGGGATTTCTTTGTAGATTATGATTTCCTGATCACGCCGTGCTCGCCGGTGGCCCCGTTCAACGTGGACGAGAAATTCCCCACCGAGATCAATGGCCGCAAGCTCGACAATTACATCGACTGGATCGCGCCCTGCTTCCTCATCACGCTGGTCGGCTTCCCGGCGGGCTCTGCGCCTGCGGGATTGACGCAGAGCGGACTGCCGGTCGGAATCCAGATCGTCGGCAAAAGATTCGACGAGCCGCGGATTCTGGGCCTGTGCAAGCTGGTGCAGCGGGCGAACCCGATCGGCTGGCCGAAACTGTCGTAACAAGCATCGCCATTGCGAGGCGCGCAATGACAGGCCCCTACCCCGTCAGCATGTCGCGAAGTTGAGCCAAGTCGCGGCGCACCCAGTTCGCATCATGCTCGAACGCCTCGAGGCTCACGCCCGGCTGGCGATACAGGGTCAGCATCACCTCGGCACCATCGCCATTGACCACCACGCGCATTGGCACGTGAATCTCGGCACCCGTGCGCAGGACCACAGTATGATCCATCACGCCAAAGGCATTTTGCGGCGAAAAGCGCAGGATAACGTCGCCACCGTCCGGCCCCTTGGCGCGCCAGATGCCCTTGTCATGGTGAAGCCCGGCGGCGCTGAGGCCTGTCGCCCAGCGCGGAAAAACCTCCGGGCGCCAGATCGCCTCATAGACCTCCTGCCACGGCATTTCGATGAAGATTGAGATCGTCTGCGCCTGCATGGTCATTTTGTCCCGAACATGCGGTCACCCGCATCGCCAAGCCCCGGCACGATATAGCCGTGATCGTTGAGTTTTTCGTCAATGGCCGCTGTCCAGATGGTCACGTCCGGGTGGCGCGCCCGCATATGGGACAGGCCTTCGGGTGCAGCAAGCAGGCACACCATGCGGATCTCGCCGGCGCCCGCCTGCCTCAGCCGGTCGACAGCAGCAACGGCGGAATTGCCGGTCGCCAGCATCGGATCGACAAGGATCACCAGCCGCTCGCTCAGGTCCTGCGGCGCCTTGAAATAATATTCCACGGCAGCCAGCGTCGCCGGGTCACGATAAAGTCCGATATGGGCGACGCGCGCCGAGGGCACCAATTGCAGCATGCCATCGAGGAAGCCGACGCCAGCGCGCAGGATCGGCGCGAGCACGAGCTTCTTCCCCGACAGAATCGGGGCCTGCATGTCGGTCAGCGGCGTGGTGATCGTCATGGTCGCGAGCGGCAGGTCGCGCGTCACCTCATAGCAAAGCAACATGCCGATCTCGTTCATCAAGGCGCGAAACGCACGCGTCGAGCA
>CAIWVR010000218.1 GCA_903916165.1 uncultured Hyphomicrobiales bacterium
CATCGCATATTATCGCTTAAAATAGCTATATCAAGTAGAAATCTTGCACCGGAATGTGATCGCATGTCTCCCAAACGGTGACTGAACTGACCCAAAGCTCGCGGGCCGCGCTGTGCGAGTCCAGCGTCAGACCAACGTCCGGGCTTGCAGGGGCAGCGAAGATCGGGAGAGGCGCATGTCACGGGGCTTTTGCGGCCCGTGGGGGCGGGGGGCGCAGCCGTCGTCGGGGCTTTCCTCGAATAGGGTTAGCGCCGCCCCCCGGCCCCGCCCAATCCCTGCTTTCGTCACTGTCCCCAAAATGTCATACCGGGCGTCCAGAAAGCAGGACCATGACGAACTCCGCGACCCCGACCGTGACTGACACACCCCGCATCGCCGCCGCCGACAGGCCGCGCCTGACGATCCGCGCCCTGCTGATGGGCGACCGCCTCGACACGGCAGGCCTGGAGCGTCCGGACATGATCGCCAGCACGCCCTTCGCGTTTCGCGTCGGCGACCGCGGCTTTGCCGCCCTGTTCCGCTATGGCGTCGTCGTGCTCGCCGGCCTGTCGCCGATTGAGGAAGACGACTTCCTGCGCATGCTGACGCCGCGCATCCTCGGCCCGCTGCCCCGCCTCGACCAGGAAGTGGCGATCATGGAGGCGACCGCCGAGCGCGAAGACCAGGTGCCGCCAGGCGGCCCCATCCAGGTGCGCGATCTGGCGCCGGAACGCTTTCTGGTGGTCGCCGACGCGCTCGCGAAAAGCGTCGCCATGGCCCATAACGAGCGGGCGGTGAGCGCTGTCTTCGACGTCATCGATCCGCTCGCCCGCGATCTCGCCCGCGAGGGCCGCCTGCCCAAGGATCGCAAGCGCATCCTGAAGATCATCGGCGAGGCTTTGCTCGTCGATCACCGCATGTCGGGCCGCGTCGCGGTGGAGGACAAGCCGGACGTCCTCTGGGACCGCTCGGATCTGGAGCGCCTCTACGCCCGACTGGAAGACGAATATGAACTCAGCGAACGCGCGCGCACGCTGGCGCGCAAGATCGGCGTCGTGCAGGAAACCGCGCGCGCCCTGACCGACCTGATCGACGCCAAGCGCAGCGCCGGACTGGAAGTCACCATCGTGTTGCTGATCGTGATTGAGGTCATCCTGATCGTCGTGCAGATGACCATCGGCATTGCTCACTAAAGCATGGCGGCCATCGCCTCCCAGCCAGCTTCCGGTGCCACCATCGCAAACTCGGGGAGCTGGTGGCGCACGAAGGTCACCTGCCGCTTGGAATAAGCGCGGGTGTCGCGCTGGCCGCGCGCAATGGCCTCCGCCAGGGTGGCATCACCCCGCAGGTGGTCGATCAACCCCGGCACGCCATGCGCGCGCATCACGGGCAGCGCCGGATCGAGACCGCGCGCGGCGAGGCGTTCCACCTCGCCCAAGGCACCCTGCTCCATCATCGCCTCGAAACGCGCATCAATGCGGGCCTTCAGCGCCGCGCGCTCGGGCAGGAGAAAGAAAGCCGCCGTCGTCGCCGGATCGAGCAAGGGCGCGGCGCGCCTGTTCTGGAAGGAGGCCAGCGGCTGGCCGGTCGCGGCGAACACTTCGAGCGCGCGCAGGTTGCGCTGCGGATCGGTGGGGCGCAGCCGGGCGGCAGTTTCGGGATCGATGGCCCTGAGGCGGGCGTGGATTTCCTGCGGTGCCAGCCCCCCGGCCTCGGCGCGGACGCGGGCGCGGACCTCTTCCGGGACCGCCGGAATCTCGGAGAGGCCCTGCAGCAGCGCCTTGAAATACAGGCCCGTTCCGCCGGTAAAAATCGGCAGCTGGCCCCCCTGCGCGAGATCCGCCAGCAGGTCCCGAGCGTCCTCGACCCAGCGGCCGACCGAATAATTCACGGCACCGTCGACATGGCCGAACAGGCGATGTTCGGCCGCGCGCTCTTCATCGGGGCTGGGCCTTGCAGAAAGCGTGCGCAGGTCGCCATAGACCTGCATGGAATCGGCATTGACGACCACGCCGCCGGTCTCCTGCGCCACGCGGATCGCCAGCGCGGACTTGCCGCTCGCCGTCGGTCCTGCGATGAGAAGGGCGGAAATCGCGGAGCGGGTCACGAGACCGCCCGCACAGAAGAAAGACGCCGCCTGACATGACGCATGTCGCTACCCTTGTGTCCAATCCCGGCCATCCGGCGCTGACCGACGCGCTGCTCGCCAGCGCCGCCGCCGCCCTGCCCGGAGCCTCCGCACCGCATTGGCTGAACCCCGGCATTGCCGCCGACCTGTTCTTGACACCCGCAGGCGTCGCCGACAACCGCGCTCTGGGAGAGGCCCTGCGCGCCGCGCTGGGGGATGCGAAGATCGACGTCATCGTGCAGGTCGCCGCGACACGCCGGAAGAAGCTGTTCCTGGCGGATATGGATTCCACCATGATCGGACAGGAATGCATTGACGAACTCGCCGCCTATGTCGGCATGAAAGAGCATGTCGCCGCCATCACCGAACGCGCCATGCGCGGGGAGATCGAATTCGAGCCAGCTTTGCGCGAGCGCGTCGCGCTGCTGAAGGGACTCGACGCTGGAATCGTCGGCCAGGTCATCGCCGAACGCATCACCTTCACGCCGGGCGGGCGCGAACTGGTGCACACCATGCGCGCAAACGGCGCGCATACGGCGCTGGTGTCGGGCGGCTTCACCCTTTTCACCTCGAAGGTCGCGGCGGCCATCGGCTTCCACGAAAACCGCGCCAATGTGCTGATGGTGGAAGATGAGAGATTCGCCGGCTTCGTCCGCGAGCCGATACTCGGCAAGGAAGCCAAGCTCGCCGCGCTGATCGAATTGCGCGAAACGCATGGCGTGGCAGCCGAAGACACGATGGCGGTGGGCGATGGTGCCAATGATCTCGCCATGCTCGGCGAAGCGGGACTGGGCGTGGCCTTCTACGCCAAGCCCGCTGTGGCAGCGGCAGCCCATGCGCGCATCGACCATTCGGACCTGACGGCGCTGCTTTATGCGCAGGGGTACAAGGCGAGCGAGTTCGTTTAGGCGAGGCCTTCTTCCCTCTCCCGCGCCGCGGGAGAAGGAAGAACCCACGTGACGCACACAAAAAAAGGCGGGCCATGGCCCGCCTTCTTCAACTCATGCGCAAACCATCACTCCAGGGTGAGCGCCACAAAGCGAACGTCGCCCGCCGCATTGGCCACCAGAAGCAGCGCCGACTTGCGGCCCTGATCTTTCAGCGCCTTGGAGCGGTCGGCGATATCGGAGGGCTTGCTCACCGGCTCCTGATTGATCTCGACGATCGTGTCACCGGGCACGATGCGTTTCTCGCCTGCGGGCGAATTGGCGTCAACGCTGGTGACGACCACGCCCTTGACACTCTCCTTGATGGAGAACTTCTTGCGCGCATCGGCGTCGAGCGTGGAAAATTCCATGCCGAGCGCCTTCTGCACGACCGAGCGGCCGGGCTTGGCCTCATCCGTCGGGGTCTTCTTGTCGAGGGACGCCTGTTTCTCGCCGTCTTCGAGACGTCCGAGTACGACTTTGAGGGGCAATTGCTTGCCGTCGCGCATGACCACGACATCAACGGCCTTGCCGACGGGCGCAGCTGCGACGAGTTTCGGCAGGTCGCGTGATTCCTTTACGTCCTTGCCATCGAAGGTCAGGATCACATCGCCGGCTTTCAGACCAGCGGGCTTGCCCGGACCCTTCTCGTCGACAACCGCAATCAGTGCGCCGCGCGCGGAACCCAGCTTCAGCGATTCCGCAATGGCATCGTCGACATTCTGGATGCGCACGCCGAGCCAGCCGCGCCGCGTCTCGCCAAACTGCATCAGCTGCGCAATGATCGGCTCGACGGTGGCGGCGGGCGTCGCAAAACCGATGCCGACCGAACCGCCCGACGGCGACAGGATCGCCGTGTTGATCCCGATGACCTCACCGTCCATGTTGAACAGCGGACCGCCGGAATTGCCCTTGTTGATGGA
>CAIWVR010000219.1 GCA_903916165.1 uncultured Hyphomicrobiales bacterium
ATAGGTAAGCACCCCGTGCACGACAGGCACGGCGGCGTTCAGCCATTAAGCGCGGTCATGCTTGAAGACCTGTTACCGGAGCGCGGGGTCATACCGTTTCAAAATGGGATTCAGGGGTCGAACCGTGACCCGTCCGGCAGAAGCAGCGCGCGCGAGGCAGATGCTGCCCTCACCTCGTCCTTGCGAGGAGCGAAGCGACGAAGCAATCCATCTGATGGTAACCACCCGAAGATGGATGGCCACATCGCCTTCGGCTCCTCGCAAGGAGGATGGGAAGACGCTCCGCTCGCGATGACAGCGCGCAGCCTTACCCCACCAGCGCCATGCGCAGGAAAAAATAGATCAGCGCGCCGGCAACGAAGCCGATCACACGTGTGTTCATGTGGAGCGGCGCGGTCTTGCCCGCCGCCGCGCGGTTCATGATGACGAGGTCGAACGCCAGCGACACCATCAGCAGCGACATCAGCGGCGGCACCGGGCCATCGTTCACCGCAGGCCAACGCGTGCTGGCAATTGCCAGCACCAGGCCGCCCAGCGCCATGGCGCCGATGTAAATATTGCGGGTCGTGAACATCATGCCTGACTCGCGGCTTTCTTGCCGAGCGCCGCCTGCGCCGCTGCAAGGCGGGCGATCGGCACGCGAAACGGCGAACAGGACACATAATCAAGCCCGGTGCGCTCGCAGAAGGCGATGGAGGCGGGATCGCCGCCATGCTCGCCGCAAATGCCGAGCTTGATGTCGGGCCGCGTCGCGCGGCCACGTTCGGCGGCGATGCGCACGAGCTCGCCCACGCCCTCCTGATCGAGCGTCACGAACGGGTCTGACGGCAGGATGCCCTTGGCCGTATAGGGCCCAAGGAAAGACGCCGCATCGTCGCGCGAAATGCCGAGCGCCGTCTGCGTCAGGTCGTTGGTCCCGAACGAGAAGAATTCCGCGCTCTTGGCGATCTCGCCCGCCAGCAGGGCCGCGCGCGGCAGTTCGATCATTGTGCCGACCTGATAGGGCACGGTGACGCCGGTCTCTGTCGCAACCGCCTCCGCCATGGCAACGATACGCGCCTTGGTGAGATCGAGTTCGGCGCGCGTCATGACGAGCGGCACCATGATTTCCGCCGTCACCGGCTGGCCGGTCTTCTTGCCCGCCTGCACGGCCCCCTCGAAAATGGCGCGCGCCTGCATTTCAGCAATTTCCGGATAGGCAATGGCGATGCGCACACCGCGAAAGCCCAGCATCGGGTTGAACTCGTGCAATTCCGCCGCGCGGCGTTTCAGCTTCGCCGGATCGGTGTTCATGGCCTTGGCGACTTCGGCGATTTCTTCGTCCGTATGCGGCAGGAATTCATGCAGCGGCGGATCGAGCAGGCGGATCGTGACCGGCAGGCCCTGCATGATCTCGAACAATTCGGCGAAATCCTGCCGCTGCATCGGCAGCAATTTTGCCAGCGCGAGGCGGCGGCCCTTCTCATCGTCGGCGAGGATCATCTCGCGCACGGCGACGATGCGGTCGCCGTCGAAGAACATATGCTCCGTGCGGCACAGGCCAATGCCATCCGCGCCAAAAGCGCGCGCGACGCGCGCGTCGGCGGGTGTTTCGGCATTGGTGCGCACCTTCATGCGGCGCACCTTGTCAGCCCAGCCCATGAGGATGGCAAATTCGCCCGACAATTCGGGCTGCAGCATGTCGACGGCGCCCTCCAGCACCTGCCCCGTCGAGCCGTCAACGGTGATGAGATCGCCCTTCTTCAGCGTGCGTCCAGCCGATGTCAGCGTCTGCGTGGCGTAGTCGACGCGGATCGTGCCCGCGCCGGAGACGCAGGGCTTGCCCATGCCGCGCGCGACGACCGCCGCATGCGAGGTCATGCCGCCACGCGTCGTGAGAATCCCCGACGAGGCGTGCATGCCGTGAATGTCTTCCGGGCTCGTCTCGACGCGCACCAGAATGACGCTCTTTCCAGCGGCTTTCAGCGCTTCGGCCTCATTCGAGGTGAAGACGATCTCGCCGCAGGCAGCACCGGGCGAGGCCGGCAGGCCGGTGGCGAGGATCTTGCGTTGTGCCTTGGGGTCGATGGTGGGGTGCAGCAACTGGTCGAGTGCTGCCGGATCGACACGGGTGATCGCCTCTTCCTGCGTGATCAGGCCAGCGTCCGCCATTTCGACAGCAATGCGCAGCGCCGCTTTCGCGGTGCGCTTGCCGCCGCGCGTCTGCAGCATCCAGAGCTTGCCGCGTTCGACGGTGAATTCGAGATCCTGCATGTCGCGATAATGCTTTTCGAGCAAATGCGTGACGCGGACGAATTCATGGTAGACGTCGGGCATGACCGTCTCCATCGACGGCTTGTCGGAATGGGCGCCAATGCGCGCCCGCTCGGTGATGTTCTGCGGCGTGCGAATGCCGGCCACCACATCCTCGCCCTGCGCATTGACGAGGAACTCGCCGTAAAGCTCATGCTCGCCGGTCGAGGGATTGCGCGTGAAAGCGACGCCCGTGGCCGAGGTCTCGCCCATATTGCCAAACACCATGGCCTGCACATTGACCGCCGTGCCCCACGAGGCCGGAATGTCATTGAGCTTGCGATAGGTGATGGCGCGCTGGTTCATCCACGAGCCGTACACGGCACCGATGGCACCCCAGAGCTG
>CAIWVR010000220.1 GCA_903916165.1 uncultured Hyphomicrobiales bacterium
CGCGCTGCTCGCCGATTGCGATCTTGTTATCGAGGCCGTTTACGAGGACCGCAATGTGAAAGCCGAGGCGATCCAGCGCGCGCAAGCCGCGATGCGGCCCGGCGTGATCTTCGCGTCCAACACCTCGACGCTGCCGATCACCTCGCTGGCCGAAAACTTTGACCGCACGGGCGATTTCGTCGGCATCCATTTTTTCTCGCCGGTTGAGCGCATGATGCTGGTCGAGGTCATCAAGGGTACCAGGACCGGCGACCGCGCGCTCGCCACCGCGCTCGACTTCGTGCGCCTGATCAAGAAGACGCCCATCGTCGTCAACGATTCACGCGGCTTTTACGCCAATCGCTGCGTGCTGAACTATGTGCGCGAGGGCCATCTCATGTTCGCCGAGGGCGTGCCGCCGGCGATGATCGAAAATGTCGCGCGCATGGCCGGCATGCCGGTCGGGCCGTTGTCGCTCAACGACGAAGTCGCGCTGGATCTCGCCTGGAAGATCCTCCAGGCGACCAAGGCCGATCTCGGCGCGGATGCTGTGGATCCCTCGCAGGAGCGATTGCTCGACGATCTCGTCAATCGCCACGGACGGCTCGGCCGCAAGAACGGCAAGGGTTTCTACGATTATCCGGAGAAGGGCCAGAAAAGCCTGTGGCCCGGCCTTGCCGATCTGCAATCGACCAAGCTCGATCCCGATACGCTCCATGTCGGGGATATGAAACTGCGTTTCCTCGTCACGCAGGCGCTGGAAGCCGCGCGCACCGTCGAGGAGGGGGTGATCGTCGATCCGCGCGAGGCCGATGTCGGCTCGATCCTCGGCTTCGGCTTCGCGCCCTTTACCGGCGGCACACTGAGCTACATTGACGGCATGGGCGTCGCCCCGTTCGTGCGGCTCTGCGACCGGCTGTCGAAGGCCTATGGCCCACGCTTCACGCCACCCGATCTGCTGATCGACATGGCGAAAAGGCACGAGACCTTTTACGGAAATTTCATGGGCAAGCAGACAAGCGCAGCCTGATTATTCTGCCGTGCCGCTCATCGCGCGCCACTGGCTGAGCAGCGACCGGAGAACCGCTGGTTTCAGGGGCTTGTGAAGCACGTGAATGTCAAGTTTCGCCGCGGTGTCGCGTACTTCGGGCGTGCGGTCGGCCGTGATGAGAATGGCAGGCAGGTGGGTGCCGATCTTGTTGCGCAGCGAGGGGATCAGCGCGAGCCCGTTGGTGTCGTCGAGATGATAATCAGCGATCAGCACGTCAGGCAGGATGCCGAGCTGCGCCAGCGCGGCACCGGCTTCGTGCTCGTTGGGCGCGACGACGATGCGACAGCCCCAGCCGCCGAGCAGCGCCTGCATGCCCTCCAGAATGCGCGGCTCATTGTCGATGGCGAGCACGACGAGTCCGGCGAGCGGCTGATGCGCGACAGGCGCGGCGTCGGGCGCATCGAGTGCGACAGGCTGCGCGGCGACGACCGGCAGGTCGACGGAAAAGACCGAGCCCTTTCCGGGCGTCGAGCGCAGGCTGATGCGGTGTTGCAGAACCTTGCTCAGGCGCTCGACGATCGACAGGCCAAGGCCGAGGCCTGGCGCGGTTTTGGCTGCATTGGCGAGCCGCTCGAACTCCCGGAACACGCTCTTCTGCTTTTCTTCCGGAATGCCAAGGCCCGTGTCCCAGATCTCGACGCGCACCTGGTCGCCGATGCGCCGGCAGCCGACGAGAACCCGGCCCCTGGGCGTATATTTGATGCCGTTGGAGACGAGGTTCTGGAGGAGGCGGCGCAGCAGGCGCCGGTCCGAGCGCACGGTGAGCGAACAGGGCACGAAGGTCAGCTCCAGCCCGCGCTCGCGCGCCTGCGGCGTGAACTCCCGACGCAGCGGACGCAGGATGTCCTCGATACGGAAATTGGAGAGCTCGGCTTTCATCGCACCGGCATCGAGACGTGAGATGTCGAGAAGCGCAGTGAGGATTTCCTCGACGGATTCCAGCGCGGCATCGACATTGCGGGCCAGCGTGCGCTGTCGTGCGTCCTTGGTTGCCGTTGTCTCGTCCATGCGCTCCAGCAGGGAGGTCGCGTAGAGGCGCGCGGCGTTGAGTGGTTGCAGAATGTCGTGGCTTGCTGCAGCCAGGAAGCGTGTTTTCGAGACGTTGGCGTCGTCGGCTTCCGTCTTGGCGCGGGCGAGCTCTTCATTCAGCCCGATCAATTGCTCGGTGCGCTCGCGCACGCGCTGCTCCAGCGTTTCGTTGGTCCGCTCCAGCACCTCTTCGGCGGCGACGGCCTCCGTCACGTCGGTATAGGTCGTGACAATGCCGCCATCTGGCAGGCGCGCCGAACGGATCTCGATCACGCAATTGACCGGTGCATACAGCCGCAGCCTGAAAGGCTCGCTCTCGCTGACCAGCGTCTCCAGACGCGCGGCAACATATTCCTCGACCGGTCCGGGACCGTAGATGCCGCGCGACGCGTTGAAGCGCACGATTTCCTCGAGCCCCATGCCCATGCGCAGATTTCCTGCCGGCAAGTTGAACAGCTCGCCAAATTCGCGATTCCAGCAGATCAGCCGCAGGTCGCTGTCGCAGACTGTGATGCCCTGGCGCGCGAAATCGAGCGCATATTGCAGCATGTCGCGGTTCTGCTGCAATGTGCTGGCGGCATCGTCGATCAGCCGCAGTGCGGCACCGCGCGACAGGTTGCGCCGACGCAGCAAAATCGAGAGCACGAGGCGCGATGAGGCGGCACCGATCGCCGAGGCGAGCAGATGTTCGGCAAATCGCAGCAGGTGGATGTCGGCCTCCAGCGTCTGCGTGAAGGTCATGCCGCGCGATGTCATGAAATCGTTGAAGGAGCGGCGTGTCCGCTCGACGCCGAGGTAGCGCCCGACCGTCGCCTCGAGCTCGCGCGCGGTGACGCCACCGCCCCAGATGCGGAATGAGGGCGGCAGCGGTCCGGTGCTTGGTCCCACAAAGGTCTGCGCCTGCAGGCGCTCGATGGAGCTTGGATGGCGTGTCAGCGAAAAGCCGATGAAGGCGAGGATGTTGAGCGACAGGCTCCAGAACGTGCCGTGCACGAGCGGTTGCATCTGCAGTCCAAACAGCGCCGTGGGTTTCAGATAGGACAGGCCGAGCGGGCCGTTGGCGACGAGCGAATCCAGCGCCATATATTGCGTGTCGAGCGAGGGGATGAGCAGCGTATAGGCCCACATGCCAAGGCCGATGATCATCGCGGCCATCGCCCCGCGCGCATTGGCGCGCCGCCACATGAGCCCGCCGACGAAGGATGGGGCGATCTGCGCGATGGCGGCGAAGGAGAGCAGGCCCATCTGCACCAGCTGCGCGTCCCCCGCGAAACGGAAATAGCCATAGGCGAGCACGAGCAGCAGCAGGATGGAGATGCGGCGCACGAA
>CAIWVR010000221.1 GCA_903916165.1 uncultured Hyphomicrobiales bacterium
ATTCGCACACAGGCGCGCTGCGGGCGTCCGCCATGATCCACCCGCGATCACATGCGGCCTCGATCAGGCTTGTGCCCTTTGTGAGCATCCAGATGCGCCGCTCGACATTGACCGTGAACATGGCTTCGAGCGGGGCGTCCAACACCGCCTTGCGCAAGGCGCGGGGCAGGGGGACATGGGCGAGATCGGGTGTCTCGCCCGCCGCCGGCTGTTCCCATTCGTGGCGCGCGGTGGCGTCGCCGGTGGCGGCCTTGAGTGTCTGTACACGCCGCCCGGATTCGTCGCGGATGCGGCAGCTGAATTGCGCCTTTCGCAAATCATGGCCGGGGGTGTCGAAATAGGTGGCGGCGTGCTGGCGCAGATCTGTTTCGGTCGCGGCCTGCAGGAGTGGATGCGCGTCCAGCACAGCCGCCGCGTCGGGCGGCAGGGCAAACTTGAGCTCGACTTCGATGGTTTGCATCAGGACGCCCGCTGGTTGCTTGGGACCGAGTGTAGCGCTGCCGCACGCGCCCGCCAAACGCATGCGCCTGCCACTAAAGACTATGCGTGACGGTCAAACGACAGGGCTGGCCACAGGCGGCTTGCCAGATTGCGGCCGGATCGCCATTGTGCGCGCCAAATTGTGGGGGAAAACATGAGCATCCAGCAGGGGCCCGGCGCGGGTCTGCGTTTCATCGACGTGCATCACCATTGCGTCCTGCCCGAATATGAGCGTGCGCTGGTGCGCTCGGGCGCGTCCGATCCCTCGCGGCCGCTGCGCAAGAACAGCGATCCGCAGGCGCTCATCGAAACCATGGGCACGTTCGGCATTGACGCGGCCCTGGTCAATCCCCTGTCGGTGGCGGGCGTGCATCACGGCGATGATGCCAATGCGCGCTATCTCTGCGAGACCACCGGCGAGGCGCTCGCGAAATTCGTCTCCGGGCACCCCTCAAAACTCGGCTTCTTCGCGCCGCTGCCGTTCCCCGATGTCGACGGTGCGCTGGAGGCCTTGGCCTATGCGCTCGACGTGCTGAAGGCCGACGGCGTCATCCTGCTGACCAACCAGAACGGCATTTACATCGGTGATCCGCGCCTGGACGCGCTCTATGCCGAACTCGACCGGCGCAAGGTCAATGTTTTCGTGCATCCGGCGCGGCCGTCCTTCGTTGACGAGCTGACATTGAAGATGTGGGGCTCGATCGTCGAATATCCCTTCGAGACGACGCGCATTGCCGCCAACCTCATCTACAATGAGCAGATGCGGACATATCCGAACATCCGCTGGATCCTCGCCCATGCGGGCGGCTGCCTGCCCTATATCTCGCTGCGCCTGAAGCTGATGGAAGAGCAGGACCCGAACGGCCCGCCCGATTTCAAGGACCGCGTGCCCGAAGGCGTGACGCCCTATATCGGACAATTCTATTTCGACACGGCGATCTCGGGCTCGCGCGCCGCAATGGCCTCGCTGCGCGTTGTGACAGAGCCCTCGCACATCATGTTCGGCAGCGACTGGCCCTACATCCATCGCGAATATGTCGA
>CAIWVR010000222.1 GCA_903916165.1 uncultured Hyphomicrobiales bacterium
CGGATTTCGGCGGCGACCTGGCCAACCTGGCGCTTGTCCGAACCCGAGATGTTGATCTCGGTCGGCTTGGGCGTCACAATCGTCACGCCAGCGGGGATCGGATAGACCACTTCGTGGCTGAATCCGAGCGACAGCTGAACGTTCTTGCCGACAACGGCGGCCTTGTAGCCAACGCCCGTGATTTCGAGCGTCTTGCTGAAACCGGCGCTGACGCCAGTGACCAGGTTGGAGATCATCGAACGTGACATCCCCCACATGGCGCGGGCGCGCTTTGTTTCCGAGCGCGGATCGACCTTGATGGCATTGTCTTCGAGCTTCACTTCAACATCGTCAGGAACGACGAAGCTGAGTTCACCCTTGGAGCCCTTCACGGACACAGCCTGACCGTCAACCTTGGCGGTGACGCCGGCCGGAACGGCAACGGGCTTCTTTCCGATACGAGACATGAGAATTCCCTCTCTTGTTCGGTTAGAAGACCCGGCAGAGCACTTCACCGCCGACATTCTGCTCGCGAGCAGAGTGGTCGGCCATGACGCCCTTCGGAGTCGACACAATGGTGATGCCAAGGCCGTTGGCGACGCGAGGCATCGCTTCAACGGCTGTGTACACCCGGCGACCAGGCTTCGAGACGCGCTCGATCTGGCGGATGACGGGCTGGCCTTCATGGTACTTGAGTTCGATTTCAAACTCGGTGCGGCCATTTCCGAAATCCGTCGAGGAATAGCCACGGATGTAGCCTTCCTGCTGCAGGACCTCGAGAACATGCGCACGAAGGCGCGAGCCCGGAGTGGAAACCTTACCCTTGCGACGCATCTGCGCGTTGCGGATGCGGGTGAGCATATCGCCCAAAGGATCGTTCATGGAAAATCCCTCCCCTTACCAGGACGACTTGACGAGGCCGGGAATCAATCCCTTGGAGCCAAGCTCACGCACGGCGATGCGCGACATCTTCATCTTGCGATAGACAGCGCGCGGACGCCCGGTCACTTCGCAGCGGTTACGAACACGTCCGGCGGACGAGTTGCGGGGGAGTTCAGCAAGCTTCAGGCGAGCGGTGAAACGCTCGTCCATGCTCAAGGATTCGTCGTTCGCAACCGCCTTCAGGCGATCACGACGACCGGCGAACTGCTTCACCATCTTGGCGCGACGCTTGTTCTTTTCGATCGAGCTTTTCTTTGCCATGGTTACCTCTGGTCTCCGCGTTTGAGACGGTCAGATCTCACTGCCGGAACGGGAAGTTGAACGCACGCAGGAGCGCGCGCGCCTCGTCATCGGTCTTGGCGGTGGTGCATACGATGATGTCCATGCCGAGAACCGATTCAGCCTTGTCATAGTCGATTTCCGGGAACACGAGATGTTCCTTGATGCCCATGGCAAAATTGCCACGGCCGTCAAACGACTTCGGGTTGAGGCCGCGGAAGTCGCGAATGCGCGGGAGCGCGATCGTGACCAGGCGGTCAATAAACTCATACATGCGGATCTTGCGCAGGGTGACCTTCGCGCCGATCGGCATGTTTTCACGGACCTTGAAGGTCGAGATCGCGTTGCGGGCGCGCGTGATCACCGGCTTCTGGCCGGCGATGAGCGCGAGATCGCCAGCGGCGGTCGTCACCTTCTTGGTGTCGTTCACAGCCTCGCCAACACCCATGTTCAGAACAATCTTTTCGATGCTCGGAACTTCCATGGGGTTCTTGTAGCCGAACTGCTCGATCATGGCAGGACGAACGATTTCCTCGTAAAACGTGCGCATACGGGGAGTGTAGTTCGCCGGCACCACGAGTTGGGCAGCAGTGGCGCGATCAGCCGACGGGGCAGCCTTGACCGCCTTGGTCTTGGCGATCTTGCCTGATTGAACCTCAGCCATCGATCATCTCTCCCGAACGCTTGGCGACACGGACCTTGCGGCCGTCGTCGAGAATCTTGAAACCGACGCGCGTCGCCTTGCCGTCCCTCGGATCAGCAGGCGCCAGATTCGAAAGGTGGATCGTCGATTCTTTCGAGATGATCCCGCCTTCGGTCTGCGCCGTCTGGCGCGTATGGCGCTTGACGAGGTTCACACCCTGGACGATCGCGCGCTCTTCCGTCGGCATGACCTTGAGCACCTGGCCGGTGCGACCCTTGTCACGGCCAGCGAGAACGACGACCTTGTCGCCCTTCTTGATTTTCGCAGCCATTAAAGCACCTCCGGCGCGAGCGAGATGATCTTCATGTGGTTCTTGGCGCGAAGCTCGCGCGGAACCGGTCCGAAGATACGGGTGCCAACCGGCTCTTTCTGATTGTTGATCAGAACTGCCGCATTGGAATCGAAACGAATGACGGAGCCGTCATTGCGGCGGATGTCCTTGGCGGTGCGAACGACAACCGCCTTCATGACATCGCCCTTCTTCACGCGACCGCGTGGAATGGCTTCCTTGATGGAAACGACAATAATGTCGCCCACACCGGCATATCTCCTCTTGGAGCCGCCGAGCACCTTGATGCACATTACGCGGCGCGCGCCGGAATTATCCGCCACGTCGAGGTTCGTCTGCATCTGAATCATGGCAACGCGCCTTTCTTCTCAGATCGGTTTCCGGCGTCCACCCTTCTGGCTTCGGTCCGGACTACGTCTGAAGGGGCCCTTGTCGAGCCCCCTCGCTTATTCAACCCTGGAGATATCCGAGGAAGCTCAGGCTTTAGCCTCAGTTCCCAGAACAGTCCAGCGCTTAAGTTTCGAAATCGGCTTGGTTTCTTCAATCGAAACCTGATCGCCGACCTTGAACTGCTGGTTCTCGTCGTGCGCGTGATAGTTTTTCGAGCGACGCACCGTCTTCTTGAGAAGCGGATGCGTGAAACGGCGCTCGACCTTCACGACGAGGGTCTTTTCCTGCTTGTCGCTAACGACGACGCCCTGGAGGATACGCTTCGGCATAATCTTGCCCCTTACTTACTGGCGGCGTCGCGCTTCTGCGCGGCGATCGTCTTGGCCCGCGCGATGTCGCGACGAACGACCTTGACGCGGGACGTGTTCTCGAGTTGGCCGGTCGCACGCTGAAAGCGCAGGTTGAACTGCTCCTTCTTCAGCTTGAGGACTTCGTCCCCGAGCTGATCGTCCGACAAGACCTTGAGGTCCGAGAGGCGCTGGTTGGATTTCATAATCGTGCGTCCCTCTTACTCGGCAATGCGCTGGATAAAGCGCGTCTTGATCGGCAGCTTCGCAGCCGCAAGGGTCATCGCCTCACGCGCGATATCGAGCGGCACGCCGTCGATCTCGAACATGATGCGACCAGGGGCGACGCGCGCGGCCCAAAGTTCCGGCGCGCCCTTGCCCTTACCCATGCGGACTTCGGTCGGCTTTTTCGAAACTGGCACATCCGGGAAGATCCGGATCCACACACGACCGGCACGTTTCATATGACGTGTCATGGCGCGGCGGGCCGCTTCGATTTGCCGGGCAGTGATTCGCTCCGGCTCCATGGCCTTAAGGCCGAACTGACCGAAGTTCAACTCAAATCCGCCTTTTGAGGCGCCGGAGATACGGCCCTTGAAAGCTTTGCGGAACTTCGTGCGCTTAGGTTGCAACATGATGTGGCTCTTATCTCTTGTGGCTCGTCACGTCACGCGGCGTCGCGGTCGCGCCGCGGACGGCGTTCGCCACTGCCAGAGTGATCGGCTTCCGCCAGTTTCTTGTCCTGCGCCATCGGATCGTGCTCGAGGATTTCGCCCTTGAAGATCCAGACCTTGATCCCGCACGTGCCATAGGCCGTGTGAGCGGTCGCGACGCCATAATCGACGTCGGCGCGCAGCGTATGCAGCGGCACGCGGCCTTCACGGTACCATTCCTGGCGCGCGATTTCGGCACCGCCGAGGCGACCCGAGCAGTTGATGCGGATGCCTTCGGCCCCAAGACGCATGGCGGACTGAACCGCACGCTTCATGGCGCGCCGGAACGCGACACGACGCTCCAGCTGCTGGGCGATGGAATCGGCCACCAATGTGGCGTCGACTTCCGGCTTGCGGATTTCGACGATGTTGATGACGACTTCCGATTCCGTCAGCTTGGCGACGAGCTTGCGGATCTTGTCGATATCCGCGCCCTTCTTGCCGATGACGACACCCGGACGAGCCGACTGGATCGTCACGCGGCATTTCTTGTGCGGACGCTCGATCACGATCTTGGAAACAGCAGCCTGCTTGAGCGCCTTCATCAGCGCCGCGCGGATCGCCATATCCTCATGGAGGAGCTTGCCGTATTCGTTCTTGCCTGCGTACCAGCGGGAATCCCAGGTACGGTTGATGCCGAGGCGAAGACCGATTGGATTGACTTTCTGACCCATCGTTCTCTCCTCAGGCCTTGGCTTCTTGGACTTCGCGAACCACGATCGTCAGATTCGAGAAGGGCTTTTCAATGCGCCCTGCCCGACCGCGAGCGCGCGGGCTGAAACGCTTCATGACAAGCGCCTTGCCAACATGCGCCTCGGCAACGACGAGATCGTCGACGTCCAGGCTGTGATTGTTCTCGGCGTTTGCGATGGCGCTCTGCAGAGCCTTCCGCACTTCGACCGAAATACGCTTGCGGGAGAACTCGAGGTCGGCCAGAGCCGTCTCGACCTTCTTGCCGCGAATGAGCTGGGCGAGAAGGTTGAGCTTCTGCGGGCTGACGCGCAACATGCGCGCAACACACTTGGCTTCATTGTCCTTCAGAGCGCGGGGTGTCTTGGATTTCGACATATCAGCCCCTCTTCGCCTTCTTGTCCGCGGCGTGACCATGGAAGGTCCGCGTCGGAGAGAACTCGCCGAACTTGTGACCGATCATGTCCTCGGTCACATTGACCGGCACATGCTTCTGGCCGTTGTACACGCCGAACGCCAGACCGACGAACTGCGGGAGGATCGTGGAGCGGCGGCTCCAGATCTTGATGATTTCCGAGCGTCCCGACGCGCGCGAGGTTTCCGCTTTCTTCAGCAGATAACCGTCGACGAACGGGCCCTTCCAGATCGAACGTGCCATGGATCAGCCCTTCTTCTTGCTCTTGTGACGCGAGGTCACGATGAACTTCGTCGTGCGCTTGTTGGAACGGGTCTTCTTTCCCTTGGTCGGCTTGCCCCACGGTGACACCGGGTGGCGGCCGCCCGAGGTGCGGCCTTCGCCGCCGCCGTGCGGATGGTCGACCGGGTTCATGGTCACGCCGCGGTTATGCGGCATGCGTCCGAGCCAGCGGTTACGACCGGCCTTGCCGAGCGAGGTATTCATATGGTCGGGGTTCGACACCGCGCCGATCGTGCCAAAGCACTGACCGTGAATCAGGCGCTGTTCGCCCGAGTTCAGACGCATGATGACATAGCCCTGGTCGCGGCCGACGATCTGCGCGTAGGTGCCGGCCGAACGGGCCATGGCACCACCCTTGCCGATCTTCATCTCGACATTGTGCACGATCGTGCCCACCGGGATGTTTGACAGCGGCATGGCATTGCCAGGCTTCACGTCGACCTGGTTGCCCGCAACCACCTCATCGCCGACAGACAGACGCTGCGGAGCGATGATGTAGGACAAGGTGTCGTCCTGATACCGGATCAGCGCGATGAACGCCGAACGGTTCGGGTCGTACTCGAGACGCTCGACCTTGGCCGACATGTCGAGCTTGCGACGCTTGAAGTCGATGATGCGATACGTGCGCTTGTGCCCGCCGCCACGGAAACGCACCGTGATGCGTCCCTGATTGTTACGCCCGCCCGAGGACGACTTGCCCTCGGTCAGAGCCTTGAGCGGCTTGCCCTTATAGAGCTCGCTGCGGTCGACGATCACCAGTTGGCGGAGGCCCGGAGTGACCGGCTTGAATGTCTTCAGTGCCATGTTGCCCGTTCCTCGCCTTACAGACCGGTCGTCACGTCGATCTTGTGGCCCTCGGCGAGGGTCACGACCGCTTTCTTGACGTCCGACTGGGTGCCGCGAATGCCGCGGAACACTTTGTTCTTCCCCTGGCGGATCAACGTGTTGACGCTCTCGACCTTGACGTCGAAGAGGCGCTCAACAGCGGCCTTGATCTGCGGCTTCGTCGCGGTCTTGGCGACCTTGAAGACAACCTTGTTCTGCTCGGAAGCAATGGTCGCCTTTTCGGTGATCACCGGCGAGACGATCACGTCGTACTGACGTGCATCCTGGTAGCGCACGCTCATGAGAATCGCGCCTCCAGCGCTACAACCGCCGCACGGGTCAGCACGAGCTTCTCCCGGCGCAGAATGTCAGAGACGTTAATGCCCTGAACCGGCAGCACGTCC
>CAIWVR010000223.1 GCA_903916165.1 uncultured Hyphomicrobiales bacterium
GCCTATTCGCTCGTCGCGCTCTCCAACAAGAAACTGATCGGCGCGCGCGATCCGCTCGGCATTCGTCCCCTCGTGCTGGGCGAACTCGACGGCCATTATATCCTCGCCTCCGAGACCTGCGCGCTCGACATTATCGGCGCCCGCTTCGTGCGCGATGTGGAAAATGGCGAAGTGGTTGTGATTTCCGAAGACGGGATCGAGAGCCACAAGCCGTTCCCCGCGCAGCAGGCCCGCCCCTGCATCTTCGAATATATTTATTTTGCCCGTCCGGATTCCTACGTACATGGCCGCCACGTCTATGACGTGCGCAAGAGAATGGGCGCGGAGCTGGCGCGCGAGGCGCATATCGATGCCGACGTCATCGTGCCCGTTCCCGATTCCGGCGTGCCAGCGGCCATCGGCTATGCGCAGGCGTCCAACATCCCGTTCGAGCTTGGCATCATCCGCAATCATTATGTCGGCCGCACCTTCATCCAGCCGACGCAGAGCGTGCGCGAACTTGGCGTGCGCATGAAACATTCGGCAAACCGCTCGGTGATCGAGGGCAAGCGCGTCGTCCTGATCGACGATTCCGTGGTGCGCGGGACGACCTCGGTGAAGATCGTGCATATGATGCGCGAAGCCGGTGCGGCAGAGGTCCATTTCCGCATTTCCTCGCCACCGATCACGCATCCCGATTATTATGGCATTGACACGCCCGAGCGCGACAAGCTGCTCGCCGCCACGCATTCACTCGAGGAAATGCGCCTCTACATGGGCTGCGATTCCCTCGCCTTCATCTCGGTCGATGGCATCTACCGCGCCATGGGATATGAGAAGCGCGACAATCTGCGGCCGCAGTTCACCGACCATTGTTTTACCGGCGATTACCCCACCCATCTGACCGACGTGATGGGCGAGACCAATGTGAAGCAATTGTCGCTGCTGGCGGAGACCGGCTAGGCGTCCTTCGTTCGTCATTGCGAGCGAAGCGAAGCAATCCATCTGGTGGCAGCATGGATTGCCGCGTCGCTTCGCTCCTCGCAATGACGAGGCTCGCGGGAGAGCTTGCACACTTGCCCTCGCCCGCTCCGGTTGCTAGGCCGTAAAGCCTCTTGTCGCTGTCCCGGAGCCACCCCATGACCCTGCCGCTCGAAAATCGCATCGCCCTTGTGACGGGCGCGTCGCGCGGCATCGGTCGCGCCGTGGCGCTCGAGCTGGCCCGTCAGGGCGCCCATGTCGTGGCGCTTGCGCGCACGCAAGGCGCGCTGGAAGAACTCGACGACGAGATCCGCAAGCTCGGCCAGGAAGCCACCCTCGTCCCCTGCGACCTGAAAGATTTCGACGCGCTGGACCGGCTCGGCGCGGCGCTCTATGAGCGCTGGAAGCGGCTCGACATTCTCGTCGCCAATGCGGGTGTGCTGGGCCCCATCACACCTGTCGGGCATATCGATCCGCCGAAATGGGATGACGCGATTGCCGTCAACGTCACGGCCAACTACCGGCTGATCCGCTCGCTCGACATGCTGCTGCGCGCCTCCGACGCGGGCCGCGCCGTGTTCATATCATCGGGTGCCGGCAACAAGGCCGAACTCAGCCCCTATCGCGCCGCCTATGCCGTCTCCAAGGCCGCGCTCGACGCCCTGGCGCGCACCTATGCGGCGGAAACCGCGACCACGTCGAATGTGAAGGTGATGGTCGCCAATCCAGGACCCTTGCGTACAAAGATGCGCGCCGCCGTGGCCCCCGGCGAAGACCCGATGAGCCTGCGCACGCCCGAGGATTTTGCGCCGCACGTGGCCGCCCTCTGCACGCCGGCCTGGACGCAAACCGGCAAGCTCTACGATTTCACCAGCGACAGGGTAAAGAGTTTTCGCGCGCCCGAGTGAGCGGCCTCGCTTGAGCGCCGCCATTGCGATGAGGCCGCAGGCGACGCGGCAATCCATCTTCAGGTGGCAGCCGCCAGATGGATTGCTTCGTCGCTTGCGCTCCTCGCAATGACGAGGTGAGGGCGACATTCGCCCCACGTGCTGCTTCTGGATCGCTTGGGCTCACGCTCGCAATTGTTCAGTGGTTTCGTCATTGCGAGGAGGCCGCAGGCCGACGCGGGAATCCATCTTCGGGTGGCTGCC
>CAIWVR010000224.1 GCA_903916165.1 uncultured Hyphomicrobiales bacterium
TGCGAATGTAGAGTTCATTGAACAAATCATGCCGCTTGGACGGGGTGCTCTTGACGCGATCAAAGCCCTTAACTTTTCCAAGCGCCCCGGACCAGTCGTGCTGCGCCTCCTGAATAAAGCCGAAGGGCGAATGTTCAGCGGCTATCACACCTGAGAAATTGGGCACACGCTGGCAGATCATGAAGATCATAGGCCCGCCGGTGGAATGTCCTGTGCCGTAGATGCCATATTCACCATCAGGAAAATGCCTGCGATTGGCTTCTATCATGCCATCAACGAAAGCTATCGGCCACCCAGCCATGCGATCGTAGAAATTGGAACCGGGCTTCGCCCTGGCCAGAACGCGCGTGCCATAGCGCAGTTTTTGTGAGACATCGCGGACCACATCATATTGGTCGGGCGTGATATATTCGCCTAGTTTCCATATCGGCGTACGAACCGTGCCATCGGTGTTTATCGTGTTGCCGGGCCAGTCTCGTGAGGGATCATCAAGATAAAGGCGACCCGGGAATGTCATCGCCATGGCCTTGTAACCAAAGTGACTTGCGTAAAGCCGGGCCATCGGCTCCATCGATTTTGAATCTCCATCACCGCCGTGCAGCAGGAAGATTCCTATTTTCTTGCCTGCGGCGTCTCGAGCGATGCGGGCCGGATCGACGGACTCGAAAATCTTGACCCCAAGGTCCCATTCCAACCCCACGCTCTCAATCCTGAAAATATCCTCGGACACTTTCAACGGAAGCTCATCAGAGCCCAAAATCGCGCGTGATAAATCGAGAATTTGGTCGCGCGTATACCGATCCGGAGCCGAAAATGGTTGTTGGGGCTGATTCATCCCGGAGCCTCTTGTGTATTGGAATCTAGACATAAGATCGGGTTCAAAGATCCGGCAAATCTATCTTCGAATCAAGTCAAAATGTCGATTTTTGAGCAATGAATACAATTCCTGAAATGGTTCCCGAGTCTCTTAAGATGACCACAGCCAAAGATCTTCCACCCAAGAAACCAATTATCTAGGACGGAATGATCGTGGGCTTCACCCCGCTGACTTAGCCATCACGAGCACTATTCCAACATAATCGCGGGTCTGCCTCGCGAAGAGCCCGGCCCCAAGGACCGATTGTGACTCCTTGATAGGCATTGGCTTCTTTGGGCGAGCCTCCCGTCCGGACAGCCGAGCATCGCGGAAACCGCTAATTGCGAATATATTCATATTCCCAGCAAACTCATGGGCAAGGAATAATATCTTGTGGATACTTTTATCCCCCCTACGCGCCAGGGCGAGCGCAAGCGGGATGCGCCTGTCAAAAATAGGCTCAACTTGATCTTCCAGACCTGCCCGAAACCCAGGCTTGCTGAAAGACGGGCTGTGGATTGGACCCCAGTGGCTGCGGCGCAGGCGAGAAGGTCAGGCGACGAAAGCGCCATCATCATGCCCGCAGATACAAAGGAAGAGGCCGTCTGAATCAGATATGATCTCGCTTTCCATTCGTCAAACGCATCTCCCCAATGGAAGAAATTCGGGCGCAAAGACTGCTGTGCTCCTTCGCTCCACAAGATGCGGGAACATCGGGATCGGACAGCGCCTATCCATGCGCGGGATGCACCCAAAAAGATCATTACAATAGCAAGCTTCAAGACGTCTTCGGGATGTGAAGCGTATGTACTGCCTGCATGCCCAAAAGATAGGTATGAAAACCGAAACCGCAAATGACGCCGCGTGCGACATAGCTGAGATATGACGGGGGCCTGTAAGATTCCTTTGTATAAATATTGGTAATATGCACCTCAATCACCGGCGTCGAGATCGCTCTGACAGCCGAATGCAAGGCCAGTGAGGTTCTAGCGTAAGCACCAGCATTCAAAACAACACCAACTGCTTTTTCGTGCGATTCATGAACCCAATCGACAAGCACACCTTCATGGTTCGTCTGGCGGAAATCCAACTCGACCTCGAGCCGATCTGCCTCATTCTGACAAAGCTTGCGAAGGTCATCCAATGTTTGTCGTCCGTAAAGCTCTGGCTCACGAATGCCAAGCATATTCAGATTTGGGCCATTCAGGACAAAAATAATTGGCTTGCTCATATTTGCTCCCGATTTTTTTAAGCATCTATTCGACGAGGATTTTTTTGATGGATTCCAGAACAGGGGCTGGGGTTTTGTATAGATCATCTATTATTTTCTGCATAGACAATCCCGAAACCGGGTCGATATCCAGTTTGAGTTTGTCGGCATCTGCACGAAATTCCGGATCCTTCATCATGGCATCAAAAGCCCCCCGCAGGATCTCGACTCTTTCTCTTGGTACAGAGGGTGGCGCGAAAAACGGCCATGCAAGGACAGCATCCGATTCCAGAAACTCAATCGCAAGGCGGCCTTCCTTGTCATTGGCAAAATCGCTGGCCAGCGGAATGTGAGGCAAATCGGGTGATTTAGTGAGCGCAAATTGTGTGACGATTTTCACATGACCATTTCTGATCCATTCTGCAGCGCGCACTTTGGCACTTGCCCAAGCCCAACCGC
The DNA here is from genome assembly GCA_903916165.1 of uncultured Hyphomicrobiales bacterium. Taxonomy (GTDB): domain Bacteria; phylum Pseudomonadota; class Alphaproteobacteria; order Rhizobiales; family Beijerinckiaceae; genus Terripilifer. Next base: position 2,526 of record CAIWVR010000224.1, read on the forward strand.
AAAATGCCTGGACCTCGCCTCTCTCCATCGCCATCGCAGTTTCATTGCCCCCGGGGTAGCCAACCACTGTCTTGAAGCGTGTTCCAGCAAAGGCGTTGAGAGCTTTTGGAAATGCGTAAGTTCTTGATCCCGGGCCAGAGGATCCGACAATGACTTCCGTTTTGCGCAAGTCATCAATGGACTGAACAGGCACACTGCCCCAGATGACACACACGCTCGGCTCAGCACTCCGCCCCCCAATATATTGAAATTTTCGGGAGTCGAATCTTGCCTGCGGGTCTCCTAGAATGGGCGCGAGAATGATACCTCCGGTAATCATGCCAATTCTTGTGCCATCTGCCTTGACATCATTATAGAGATTATTTGCAGCCACCATACTGCCGGCACCGGGCATGTTTGTGACGATGACCGTCGGATTGCCGGGGATCAGACGGCCATAATGGCGCGCATAGAGCCTCGCGGTAATATCGTATCCACCTCCTGTAGTGAAACCAACTACAATATTAATCTGCTTTCCTTCATAAAAATCTGAAGCCGTTGCCTGAGATGTAAATAAATTCAGAAATACGGCAATGAGAAAAATAATTCCCGCTGCTGATTTTTGGCTTGATTCTTCTTGATGGCTCATGTCTTCCCCTCTGAAAATTTTTATTCTTTTTTTACTTCCTGCGCTCGTTGTTCTGATGTTTTAATAA
>CAIWVR010000225.1 GCA_903916165.1 uncultured Hyphomicrobiales bacterium
GGATGACGGTGCCTATGCGCTCACCGGCCAGAAGATCTTCATTTCCGCCGGCGAGCATGACCTTGCCAGCAACATCGTCCATCTCGTGCTCGCGCGCATCGAGGGCGCGCCCGCCGGCACCAAGGGCATTTCGCTGTTCATCGTGCCGAAATTCATCCCCGATGCGGCGGGTGAGCCCGGCGCCGCCAATGCGGTGTCGTGCGGCTCGATCGAGCACAAGATGGGCATTCACGGCAATTCGACCTGCGTGATGAATTATGATGGTGCCACCGGCTGGCTGATCGGCGAGGAGAACCGCGGTCTCGCCGCCATGTTCGTGATGATGAACGAGGCGCGGCTCGGCGTCGCCATCCAGGGCCTGTCGCAATCGGAAGTCGCCTATCAGAATGCGGTCGCTTATGCGCGCGAGCGCCTGCAGGGCCGCGCGCTGTCGGGACCCAAGGCGCCTGACAGACCGGCCGATCCGATCATCGTGCATTCCGATGTGCGGCGCATGCTGCTCGAAATGCGCGCCTTCAACGAGGCGGCGCGCGCGCTTGTGCTGTGGACCGCGCTCAAGAGCGACATTGCGCATCGCTCGGCCGACGAAGCCGAGATCCGTGCGGCCGACGACATGCTCGGCCTGATGACGCCGGTGCTGAAGGGCGTGCTGACCGACACGGGCTTTGCCAATACGGTGAAGGCGCAGCAGGTGTTTGGCGGCCACGGCTATGTCGGCGAATGGGGCATGGAGCAATTCGTGCGCGATGCGCGCATCGCCATGATCTATGAAGGCACCAACGGCATCCAGGCGCTCGATCTCGTTGGACGCAAGCTGCCGAAGGACGGCGGCCGCGCCGTCATGGCCTTTTTCAATGAGGTCGGTGGCTGGTGCAAGGAGAAGGAGGACGAGGCCGCGCTGAAGCCCTTTGTCGTGGGACTCAAGGGCGGCCTCGACCATCTGCAGAAAGCGACCATGTGGCTGATGCAGAACGCCATGGCCAAGCCCGACAATGCGGGTGCGGGCGCGACCGACTACATGCATCTCTTCGGCCTTGTCGCGTTGGGCTATATGTGGGCGCGCATTGCCGACAGCGCGATGGCGCGCAAGACTGAGGATGCGTCCCTTGCCACGACAATGGACGCCAAGCTGATTGCCGGGCAGTTCTTCATGGAACGCATGATGCCGGAAACAGGCGCGCATCTCGCGCGCATCTCGACCGGCGCCGCGACCCTGATGGCCATGCCCGCCGACGCCTTTTGAGGAGACGCCCCATGGCCGACGCTTTCATCTACGACCATGTGCGCACGCCGCGCGGACGCGGCAAGCCGGACGGCGCGCTGCATGAAGTCTCGACGTTGGGACTGGCGACGAGCGCGCTCACCGCGCTGCGCCTGCGCAACCATCTCGACACGCAGCTGGTCGACGACGTCATCCTCGGCTGCGTCGATCCGGTTGGCGAGGCGGGTGGCGACATTGCGCGCGCTGCTGCCTTGACGGCGGGCTATGGCGACCAGGTGCCGGGCGTGCAGATCAACCGGTTCTGCGCCTCGGGCCTCGACGCTGTGAATTTCGCCGCTGCGCAGGTGATGGCGGGCCAGCATGACATGACGGTGGGCGGCGGCGTGGAAAGCATGAGCCGCGTTGGCATTGGTGCCTCGGGCGGTGCCTGGCCGGTCGACCCATTAATCGCCATTCCCTCCTATTTCATGCCGCAGGGCATTTCGGCGGATCTGATCGCGACAAAATACGGCTTTTCGCGCGATGATGTCGACAGCTATGCGGTCGAAAGCCAGACGCGGGCGGCGGCTGCGTGGGATGGCGGGCGTTTCAGCAGGTCAGTGACGCCGGTGCGCGACGTTAACGGCCTCACCATTCTGGCACGCGACGAGCACATGCGCCCCGCCACCGACATGCAGTCGTTGGCGCAGCTGAAACCCTCCTTTGTCATGATGGCGGAGCAGGGTGGCTTCAATGCGGTTGCGCGGCAGGCGCATCCCGAGATCGAGCGTCTCAACCATGTGCATCATGCCGGCAATTCGTCCGGTATCGTCGATGGTGCTGCAGCCGTGCTGATTGGCAATGCGCAGGCCGGACAGGCGGCGGGCCTGAAACCCCGCGCGCGCATTCGCGCCTTCGCCAATATCGGGTCCGAGCCGGCGCTGATGCTGACGGGTCCGGTCGACGTCACCCGCAAGGTTCTCAAGCGCGCGGGCATGCAGATTTCTGACATCGACCTGTTCGAGGTCAACGAGGCCTTCGCCGCCGTCGTGCTGCGCTATCTGCAGGCCTTCGATCTCGACGCCTCGCGCGTCAATGTGAATGGCGGCGCCATTGCGCTCGGCCATCCGCTTGGCGCCACAGGCGCGATGATTCTGGGCATGGCGCTCGATGAACTCGAGCGCAGCGAAAAATCGACCGCGCTGATCACTTTATGCATCGGCGCGGGCATGGGCACAGCGACGATCATCGAACGCGTTTGAACAGAAGCGGGGAGGACACGATATGGACCTGACCAATTTCCGCTTCGAGACGGACGAAGCCGGCATCGCGACGCTGATCTGGGACATGCCGGGCCGTTCGATGAACATCATCACCGAACAGGTGATGGACGAGCTGGACAGCGTGATCGTGCATGTCGCCAGCGACGCCGCCATCAAGGGCTGCGTCATCATCTCGGGCAAGGACTCCTTCTCCGGAGGCGCCGATCTCGGCATGCTGGAAGCCTCCAGCCGCCGCTATGTCGAGATGGTCGGCACGCATGGAGAAGAGGCTGCGATACAGGCTTTTTTCGATGGCTCTCGCCGGCTGACGCTGCTCTATCGCAGGCTCGAGACCAGCGGCAAGCCGTGGGTCGCTGCCATTGACGGTATCTGCCTCGGCGGTGCC
>CAIWVR010000226.1 GCA_903916165.1 uncultured Hyphomicrobiales bacterium
AGACCGCGCGGCGCTCGAAACCTTGCCGGGCGTGGGCCGCAAGACTGCCAATGTCGTGCTCAACATGGCGTTCGGTCAGGAGACCATCGCCGTCGACACGCATCTGTTTCGCGTTTCAAACCGCATTCCGCTCGCTCTGGGAGCGACGCCGCTCGCCATCGAGCTGGGGCTGGAAAAGGTTATCCCGGCCCCCTTCATGCGCCATGCCCATCACTGGCTGATCCTGCACGGACGCTACGTCTGCAAGGCCCGGCGACCCGAATGCGAGCGCTGCATCGTGTCAGACTTGTGCACATCCCCCGAAAAGCGGGTCTGAGCCCGGCTTCGCAGGCGGCTCCGGCCATGCTAGCTTTATGGGCATTGCCGTGAGTGAATTGCCCGCGTTCTTGAAGACACGAAGTCGGAGCTATGGCTCATGCTCGGACCCGCCGATCTGGAAGACTGGACCTTCGACGAGCGCGATCTTGTGTCGGGCTGGCTGCGTCGGCAGGACGCCGTGCATGCGGTCGTGACCGGGCAAGATGTGTCAGCCAGCGCCTTCCCGCCCGCCGTCCGTGCGCTCGCCCGCCGCTTTGCCTGTCAGGAAGAGCTTCGGCTGGACGAATTATGGTGCCTCGCCGAGGCCATGGGCGCGCGCGCGGCCTGAGCTAGCCGATGAAATAAAGCCCGGCCAGACCCAGCACGCCGACCACGATGCGCCACCAGGCGAAGAGAACAAAGCCGTGTTTCGACACAAAGTGCAGGAAGCCGCGCACGACGATGAGGCCCGACACAAAGGCCGCGGCGAAGCCGACCGCGATCAGCGCGACATCGTTGAATTCCAGCAGCTTGTAGTTCTTGAACAGATCATAGGCGAAGGCGCCGGCCATGGTTGGCATGGCCAGGAAGAACGAGAATTCTGCCGCCGCGCGCTTGGAGGCACCAAAGAACATGGCGCTGACGATGGTCGCGCCCGAGCGCGAGACGCCGGGCACCATGGCCAGACACTGGCACAGGCCGACCCCCAGCGCGGCGCGAAGCGGCATGTCCATGGCGTCGTCGAAGGTTGGTCTGGGGGCGAGATCTTCCACCGCGAGCAGGACGAGGCCGCCCGCGATCAGCATGGTGCAGACAATCAGCGGATTGAACAGGACGGCCTTGATGAAGGGATAGGCGACGGCACCGATGAGCATCGCCGGCAGGAAGGCGATCAGGACGGCCGCGACGAAACGGCGCGCCAGCGGGTTGTTCCGCAGACCAAGGAGGATTGACAGAATCTTGTAGGAATAGACGAGCAGGATGGCGAGGATAGCGCCAAGCTGCACCAGAACCTCAAAGCTCTTGCCCTTGGATTCGAAGCCCAGGAAATGTCCCGCCAGCAGGAGGTGGCCCGTTGAGGACACCGGCAGGAACTCGGTCAGCCCCTCAATGCCGCCCAAAACCAGCGCTTTGAGTATGTCTAGCAGGACCATGAAACTTTCCTTGCGGCAGCGGGATGAGGCGCGCGCGTGGCTGGTGCGTGCGCTTCGCCCCTGATTCGGGTTGTGAGCGGCTGTCACCGGTTCTATACGGGGCACTCTGGGCATTCCAGCCCGCCTCGATGCGTTTTTCATTTCATCTTCGGGTATTTATGGCTCAGCTTTATCACCACCCGCTCTGCCCGCATTCGCGTTTCATCCGTGTCGCGCTCGGGGAATATGGCATTGAGCCGACGCTTGTCGAAGAGCGGGCGTTCGACCGCCGCCCCGAATTCGTGATGATGAACCCCGCCTGCACGACGCCGGTTCTGGAGGATGGTGCCAATATGGCCGCCGTGCCCGGCGCCAATGTCATCGCTGAATATCTCGACGAGACGCGCGGGCTGGCGCTGGGTCCCCATCGCCTGATGCCGGATGATCCGGCCGGCCGCGTCGAGGTGCGCCGCCTGCTCGAATGGTTCAATGTGAAATTCTTCGCTGAAGTCTCGCAATGGCTCGTGCATGAGAAGGTCTACAAGCGGCAATTGCCGATGCAGAACGGCGGTGGCGGACCGGACATGGAACTGGTGCGCGCGGCGCGCGCCAATATCCGCTATCATCTGCGCTACATCGGTTGGCTGACGCAGTCGCGCAACTGGCTCGCGGGCGACCGCATGACCTATGCGGACCTGGCGGCGGCGGCGCATCTGTCGAGCGTGGATTTTCTGGGCGACGTGCCATGGAGCGAGGACGAAGGGGCGAAGCACTGGTACGCGCGCGTGAAATCGCGCCCGTCGTTTCGCGGGATTCTGGCGGACAAGATGCCGGGCCTGACGCCCTCGCCGGTCTATGCGGACCTCGATTTCTGAACCGCGCCTTTCTTGACCGGCTGCGCGCGCGCGCGCATGACCTCGGCTTCGACGCCTGCCGCATCGCCCGGCCCGACGCCATTCCCGAGGCACCCGCGCGTCTGCGTGAATGGCTCGATACCGGTGCCCATGGCGGCATGGACTGGATGGCGCACACCCAACAGCGCCGCGCCGATCCGCGTGTCCTGTGGTCGCAGGTGCGCTCCATCATCATGCTCGGCATGAATTATGGGCCAGACGAAGACCCCCGCGCCGTGCTCGCGCACAAGACCAAGGGCGCGATTTCCGTCTATGCGCGCCATCGTGATTACCATGATCTCGTCAAGGGCCGGCTGAAGATGCTGGCCTCGTGGCTGGCGGGGGAAGCAAAAAATGACCCTGCGCTGCAGCTGAAAGTCTTCGTCGATACCGCCCCCGTGATGGAAAAGCCGCTCGCCGCCGCCGCCGGGCTTGGCTGGCAGGGGCGCCACACCAATCTCGTCTCGCGCGACTTCGGCTCATGGCTGTTTCTGGGCTCGATCTTTGTCACGCTCGACCTGCCCGCCGATGCGCCCGAAAGCGACCATTGCGGCTCCTGCCGCGCCTGCCTCGACGCCTGCCCGACGCAGGCTTTCCCTGAGCCCTACAAGCTCGATGCCCGGCGCTGCATTTCCTATCTCACCATCGAGCATCATGGCCCGATCCCGGAAGAATTTCGCGCCGCCATCGGCAATCGCATCTATGGCTGCGACGACTGCCTTGCTGCCTGCCCGTGGAACAAGTTTGCGCAAGTGGCGCGCGAAGCCAAGCTGCAGGCGCGTGACGACCTGCGCGCGCCAGACCTGGATGATCTGGCCGGGCTCGACGATGGTGCCTTTCGCGCCTTTTTCTCGGGCTCGCCGATCAAGCGCATTGGCGTCGCGCGGTTTCGTCGCAACCTGATGGTCGCCATCGGCAATGCGGGCGACATGCGCCTGCGCCCGCGCGTCCTCGAAAATCTGGCGCATGAGGATCCGCAGGTGCGCGCCATGGCGGTCTGGGCCGCCGCGCGCCTGTTCGATGCATCGGAGCTTGCCGCTTTGGCGGAGATTCATGCAAACGAGAGCGACGCGGATGTCGCACGCGAATGGACACAGGCGCTGGCGCCTCAGGAGCACGCATGAAGCTGTTCATTTTCGGCCTCGGCTTTTCATCGCAGGCTTTCGTGCAATCGTTTGGCGCGCGCTATGCAGCCGTGACCGGAACCGTGCGCAGCGACGACAAGGCCGCACGGTTGCGCGCGCAGGGGCGCGTCACGCCGTTGATCTTTTCCGAGACGCATAGAGACACCGCTCTGGAGCAGGCGCTTTTTGACGCCGATGTGCTGCTCATCTCGACGCCGCCGGATGCGCAGGGCGACCCCGTGCTGCGGGCTTTTTCGGACGTGCTTGCCCGCGCGACGCGATTGCAGCGCATCGTCTATCTCTCGACGGTGGGCGTCTATGGCGATCATCAGGGCGCGTGGATTGATGAAGAGACCTTGCCGCATCCCGTCGCCGGGCGCTCCCATGCGCGGCTTGCGGCGGAGGAGGAATGGCGTGCCCTTGCCGCGCGATGCGGAGCGCCGCTGGATAGTCTCCGGCTGTCGGGAATCTATGGTCCAGGCCGCAATGCGCTCGTCGCGCTCGCCAAAGGCACGGCCAGACGCATCATCAAACCCGGCCAGGTGTTCAACCGCATTCATGTCGAAGACATAGCGCGCGCCATCCAGGCCTGCATCGACTCCGGCAAGCCGGGCATGACCTATAATGTGACAGATGACGAACCCGCGCCGCCGCAGGATGTGATCGTCTTCGCCGCTGGCCTTCTTGGCGTGGACCCACCGCCCGAACAGGATTTCGCCACCGCGGCGATGACCCCGATGGCGCGCAGTTTTTATGGCGAGAGCAAGCGGGTTTCGAATGCGCGGATCAAGCGCGAGCTGGATTTCACCTTTTCACGGCCGACCTATCGCGAGGGTCTGCGCAATCTGCTGGCGACCGGGGAGGGGTGCTAGCGGCACCCTTTCCTCGTCATGGCGAGGAGCGAAGCGACGAGGCAATTCATCTAGCGGCAGCCACGGATTGCCGCGTCGCTTCGCTCCTCGCAACGACGATGCGTGTCACGCAGCTTTTGCGCCTGGCGAAAAATGCTCCAGGAATTTTGCGTCGATCTGCGCCACCGGCATGATGACCAGCACGTCGACTGTGCCGAACTGCCGATCCACCACGGCACCGTCGCCGAATTTCGCACCGACGCGCAAATAGCCGCGCACCAGCGTCGGCAGGGCGTCGAGCGCGCGGCGCAGCTCGATCTTGTCGGCGTCGATCATGTCCATCGCCACGTGGCGTCCCGGCAGGGCGCGCGCGGCCCATTCGCCGGTTGCTTTCGCGTGATGGTGCAGGAAGCTCAACGGCAGCGCATGTTTCAGTGGATTGGCCCCCTCGAACGAGGCGCAGCCGATCATCGCATCGATCTTGTAGTGGCGCAGATAGACGGCAATGCCGCGCCACAGCAACTCGATGGTGCGTTTCGACCGATATTCGGGCAACACGCAGGAGCGGCCGAGTTCCAGAAAATTGGCACCGGCATGTGTGGCCAGCAGCGGCGCGATGTCGAATTCCTGCGCGCTGTAGAACCCGCCATGGCGGTCGGCGACGTCCTTGCGCAGCAGGCGGTAGGTGCCGACGATCTTCGGCTTCAGGCGGCCAAAACGTGTCTTGGCGGCATGGTCAATGACCAGCATGTGATCGCAGATGCGGTCGAACGGGCAGATGTCGCGCCGCGCCAGAGCAGAGCGCCTGTCGGCGATGGCCCCGCCTTCCTCGAAAAACACCTTGAAGCGCAGTTTCTGTGCCCGGCGAATGTCTTTCTTGGAGGTGGCGAGACGCACTTCCAGCGCGCCGACGCGGCCCAGCACGGGGTCAAGCGTTCCATGGTCGCGCACCGCGCGATGCTTGGCGGCCGCTGTCGGCAGTTTGCGGAAGGTTTGAGCGAAACCCGAGCTGAGCGCATTGACGAAGCCGACGGCCTGAAAAGTCGTGAACGCCATCATCGGTCCAAATTCCGCCCTGAGCCTTGCCGTCATCCGACCCCATCTGTCATCACGTTTGTTAGACGTTTTTATGACAAGTTCACGCTGTGCGCGGAACCAATTGTGAAATGACCGTCAGGCTGCTTCCGCCGCACCCGGCGCATTCATGCGGTATGAGAGAGCC